>CAZHDP010000195.1:0-6495 GCA_964531605.1 uncultured Burkholderiaceae bacterium
CTTTTGCAGCAACTTTGGCCGAAGCCTTGACGGGAGCAACCTTGGTAGCAGCAGATTTGACAGGTGACGCCTTCGATGCCGTCGATTTGGACGCAGCTTTGGGCACGGCCTTGACCGCTGCTTTGGCAGCTTTCTTGGCAGGCGTTGCTTTTGAACCCGCAGCCGCTTGAGGCTTGTCGGACACCGCGATCGCGCGCGCCGCACGCGACTTCTCAGCCGAGTCTTCCCGGGCGTTTTTGGCAGGGGCCTTGCCCATGCCGAAACCCATCATCTGCAATATCGAAACAATCATGTCGATTCCCGCTCCCGAAGATCAGAACCTCAAAGTCTAACCACAAGCCAAAGCATCACACCAAGCAGTTTTCGAGCCCCTGCAAGAAGATGTCTTTGGGTAAATCGATGCCGATGAACACCATTTTGCTGACACGCGCCTCGCCCTCGGCCCAAGGTGGCCCGAGGTCGCTGCCCATCAGTTGGTGCACACCCTGAAAAATCACTTTTCGCTCTGTCCCCTGCATGTTCAAAACACCTTTGTAGCGCAACATGCGGGGGCCATAAATGTTGACAATCGCACCCAAAAAGTCTTCCAGACGCGCTGGATCAAAAGGTTTGGACGCCCGGTACACAAAGCTTTTGACGTCATCATCATGGTGATGGTGATGGCCGCCCTCATGCTGATGGGAGGGGTGATCACAATGCTCGCCGTGGGCATGGTCGTGGTGATCATGCCCATGGTCGTGTCCATGGTGGTCATCGTCCTTCAAAAAGTCAGGGTCAATGTCCAACTTGGCATTGAGGTTGAAACCACGCAGGTCAAACACCTCAGACAAAGCCACCTCACCAAAATGAACCACTTTCAGCGGCGCACGGGGGTTCATGTGCTTCAGGCGGTGAATCAGTGCGTCCACCTCGTCTTTGGACACCAAATCCGCTTTGCTGACGAAAATTTGATCGGCAAAACCCACTTGGCGGCGGGCTTCTTGGCGGTCATTCAACTGCTGGGCCGCGTGTTTGGCATCCACCAGCGTCAAAATGGAGTCCAGCAGGTAGCTTTCGGCAATTTCGTCGTCCATGAAGAACGTCTGAGCCACCGGGCCAGGATCGGCCAAGCCGGTGGTTTCGATCACCACGCGCTCAAAATCCAACTCGCCTTTGCGTTTTTTCTCAGCCAAATCGCGCAGCGTGGCGCGCAGGTCTTCGCGGATCGTGCAGCAAACGCAGCCGTTGCTCATCTGGACGATGTTTTCGGTGACTTCAGAGACCAAAATCTCGTTGTCGATGTTTTCTTCGCCGAACTCGTTCTCAATCACGGCGATCTTCTGGCCATGCGCTTCGCTCAGGACGCGCTTCAACAGCGTCGTTTTCCCTGAGCCCAGGAAGCCGGTCAGGATGGTGGCGGGAATAAGGCTCATTGTCTTCCTAAGAAATCGGGGTCACGGAACCAGATTGGCCCGGGCAAATGCCGCTGGCCTTACAACCAGTCACAACCCGCAAATTCAGCAGGTGGGGAGTGTAGCGGGGTTGTACAAGCATAAGTTGACCCATCGCAGGATTCAGGTCGGATATTTGACCCTATCACCTCAAAAAGTCGCCCGAATGTCACTTTTTGACCACCACCAAACCCTTCAGGTACTCCCCTTCCGGGAAATTGATGGTCATGGGGTGATCTGGTGCCGCCCCCAAACGCTCGCTGATGTAGCCGTCCACCCCTGCATCCATGCCCGCCGACGCCACGATCTTGTGGAACAGATCGGCACTGATGCCACCGGAGCACGAATAGGTGAACAGCACCCCGCCACTGCGCAGCAGGCCCAAGGCCAGGCGGTTGATGTCTTTGTAGGCCCGGGCAGCCCTGTCAGCGTGGGCCACCGTCGGCGCGAATTTGGGCGGGTCCAGCACAATGGCATCGAACTGGCGGCCTTCTTTCTGGAAAGCACGCAAAGACGCATTCACGTCGGCATCCAGCATCGTGGCACGTGCAGGGTCGAAGCCGTTCAGGGCCACATTGGCCTGGGCCAGGGCCAAGGCAGGCCCCGACGAATCAATCGACGTCACCTCGTCGGCGCCTCCGGCCAGCGCTGCCACGGTGAAGCCACCGGTGTAGCAAAAACAATTCAACACCCGCTTCAGACCCATGCGCTGCACCCAATCCGCAAAGCGCTTGCGGTTGTCACGCTGGTCCAGGTAAAACCCGGTCTTGTGCCCATCAGCGATGGACAAATTCAAGCGCCACCCGTGCTCGCGGATAACCAAATCGGTCGCAGGCAGCTCGCCTTGGGCTGAAGGTTCCCCGCCACGCAGCCAGCCGGTGACGCTTTTCATGCCTTCCAGTTCGCGGCTGTTGGCGTCAGACCGCTCGTAGAGCCGGGTGAGCCCGGTTTCGGCCAACAGGGCGTCCACCAGCGCAGACTTCCAGCGCTCCACGCCGCAGGACAAGAACTGCGCCACCAGCGTGTCGCCGTAACGGTCAACGATCAAACCAGGCACACCATCTGACTCGCCATGAACCAGCCGCACGCCGTCGCTGTCAATGCCAAAATGCTGCCTGGCCGCAATGGCTGCGGCAATCTTTGCTCTCAAAAAAGGAGCATCAATGCGCTGCTCTGGATCAAAACTCCAGGCCCGAGCACGGATTTTGGACTGGGGGCTGAAAGCCGCCCAAGCCAAAAACTCACCCTTCTGGGATTCCACGCGCACGGTCTCGCCGGGGTCGGCACTGCCCTTGGCAATCGCGGATTCGAAAATCCAAGGGTGGCGGCGCAAGACCGAGCGTTCTTTGCCGTCTCGCAGGCGGATGGTTTTCATGGCTGTCGGCTCACTTGAACAAGTTATTTTTTGAGTTTGGCACGCGGATGGGCCGCGTCGTACACCTGAGACAGGTGCTGAAAATCCAAACGCGTGTAGACCTGGGTGGTGCTGATGTTGGCGTGGCCCAGCAGCTCCTGCACCGCGCGCAAATCACCACTGGATTGCAACACATGGCTGGCAAACGAGTGGCGCAGCATGTGCGGGTGCACCGGCGTGGCCAATCCCGCTTGCTGGCTGCGGCGGCGCAAACGCTGCCAAATCGACTGGGCCGAGAGGCGTGTGCCATTGCGGCCAATGAACAAGGCGGGTTGAACTGAACCGGTCACAGCGCCCCGCAAGCCACGCACCTGCTGCCAAGCTTGCAAGGCGGCCATCGCCTGCCTGCCCACCGGCACCGTGCGGCGTTTGCTGCCCTTGCCCAGCACATGGGCTTCGGCGGCGTCCATGTCGATCCAGCCCTTGGCCGTGCTGCTTGCCTGGGCGTCCAAACCCGTCAGCTCGCCCACCCGCAGGCCGCTGCTGTAGAGCAACTCAACGATGGCGGCATCCCGGGCTTCCAGCCAAGGGTCTGCAGCGTCTGTCTCGTCCGCCTCAAAGCTCGCCAATTGCACCGCATCGTCCACGCTCAGCGCTTTGGGTATCGGCTTGCCCACTTTGGGCGTGCGCACCCCTTGCACTGGGTTGCTGGCGATCAAGCCTTCACGCCCCAGCCAAATGTAAAAACCCCGCCAACCCGACAGCACCAGCGCGATGCCGCGCCCGCTACGGCCCGCGCTGTGCATCTGGACCACCCAACGGCGCACATGGCTGGTGTTCACGTCCAGCAAGCGCACGCCCAGCGCCTGCGCGTTGGCCTGCAACTTGTCCAAATCAAGGGTGTACAACTCAACGGTGCGCTCGGCCAGCCGCTTTTCGACCCGCACATGGGTCAGGTAACGTGCCACCAGGGCTTGGCAAGCGTGCTCGGCCATGCCCGGGGCGGTGCTCATCTGAGGCGAGACAGCGCCGCGCTGGAGAGCTCCCCAATGCGGTCGAGGAAATCAGTGCCCATGCCGCTGTGAAAGCGTTGCGGGTCGGGCGAGGCCAACACCAGCATGCCAAACGCAGGCAAGGTGGCCTGGATGGGACCGGCGCGCAGGGGGATCAGCGCCATCGACATGGCCACAGCCGGATCGGCCAGCCAGCCCACGGCCTCAAATCCCGCATTCACGCCGCAATAGGGTGCGGTCAGCGACGATGCAAACGTTTTGGCGTCTTCGCTCACGCCCAACGCAAAATCTCGGCTCAGGTGCGCGGAGGCCACACCCCAGACCTTGATGGCCACTTGAGGCACGGCAAACTCTGACTTGATCTCGTGCGTGATGAGGTCGGGCAAATCCGCCGGGTTGGCGCTCTGGAACAGCTGGCAAGACCAGCGGTGCAGCTTGTCCGCGATCAGCACGTTTTCGTTGCCATTGCGGATCATGTCCATGATGCGGTGCTCGATCACCTTGATCTTGTCACGCAGCATCTCGGCCTGTCGCTCTTGCAAGCTCACGGCACGGGTGCCATGGCCACTGTTGAGCTGCACCGAAGCCAACAACTCAGCATGACGCTCAAAAAAATCCGGCGTGTTCGCCAGGTAATTGGCAATGTCGTCTTCGGTGATGGGGTTCATCGCAGGTTCACTCATGGCGGGTCTGCCTCGTTGTTGCAGGGTCAAGAAAGGGATCAAAAGTCATTCAGGCGGTCACACCGCATCAACAGGGATGTCGATGTCACCCTCAAACACAGTCACGGCAGGGCCCGTCATCATCACATGGGTGTTGCCCCCCTGCCATTCGATGTGCAAGGTGCCACCGGTCATGTCGACCCGCACGCTGTTGTCCAGCAGGCCCAGCCGGATGCCCGCCACCACAGCGGCGCAGGCGCCACTGCCACAGGCCAGCGTCTCGCCTGCACCGCGCTCGTACACGCGCAGGCGGACGTGGTCACGCGCCACGACCTGCATGAAGCCCACGTTCACACCGCTGGGAAAGGCCGCTTGCTGTTGCACCAAGGGGCCCAGGCGCTGCACCGGTGCGGTGTCCACATCGTCAACCGTCAACACGGCATGGGGGTTGCCCATCGACACCACCGCCACGGCAACCAGCTGGCCCAAGTCAGGCGAACCGGGCGACAACTGCCAGGTTTGCCATGCACCCGAGGGGCTGGCCACGACCGCACTGGGGTTGAACGGCACACGCGGCAAGTCAAACACGGGCGCGCCCATGTCCACGGTGACCTGCCCATTGGCCGCCAGCCGGGGCTCGATCACCCCTGCACGGGTCTGCACCTTGATGGCCTGTTTGGTGGTCAGGCCCTTGTCGACCACGTAGCGCACAAAACAGCGCGAACCGTTGCCACACTGCTCCACCTCGCCGCCATCGGCGTTGTGGATCACGTATTCAAAGTCCACCTCGGGGCTGGTCGCAGGACGTACCGTCAAAATTTGGTCAGCGCCCACACCAAAGTGGCGGTTGGCCAGATAGCGGTACTGGCCTGCCGTGAGACCCAAACGCCCACGTGTTTCGTCCAGCACGACAAAATCATTGCCGGCGCCTTGCATTTTGGTGAAACGGATTCGTTGGCTGGGTCGCATAGACTTGATTATCTCTGTTCCCTCAACCCCTCCGCTATCACCCTGCGACCACCCTGCTGAAAGTAACCCATGCGCATTCCTGACTGGACCCCCGCCCTCAAGCCCCAGCCCCAAGACCTGGTCGATGCCATCCTGGCACGCCGGGGCGGCGAATTCATCAACCTGGACAGAGCCCTGCTTTGGAGCGAGCCCGTCGCCCGTGGCTGGAACGTTTACCTCAAAGCCGTGCGCAGCGAATTGCCCACCAGCTGGAAACTGCGTGAGCTGGGCATTTGCACCGTGGCCTTGCTCACCGGCGCCGCCTACGAATACCACCACCACGCGCCCGACTTCATCAAAGCAGGCGGCACACAAGCCGAGCTGGACGCCTTGAACCGTGTGGTGCAAGCCAACCCCCGCGCCTCGGCCGCCGATCCAGCCTTGGGCACGGTGGAAGCCTTGGTGATTCAGTACGCCGCGCAAATGACCGTGGACGTGAAAGTCAGCGACGACGTCTTCAACGCCCTGCGCACCCACTTTGACACCACCGAGTTGGTGGAACTCACCACCGCCATCGCCACCTACAACATGGTGGCGCGGTTTTTGGTGGCCCTGGGGGTCTCGCCCGAGGTGTGACACCTCGGTCAAGCTGACGCGCCAGCCTCCCAGGCAGGCGCGTCACCGGTTGCTCATTCGGCCTTGATGTTGTTCTCTTTGACGACCTTGGCCCAGATGTCCATTTGCTTGTCGATGAACACCTTGGCGGTCTCGGGGGTACCACCCACCACGTCAATGCCTTGGGCGTCGAGCTTTTTGGCGATGTCGGGGTTCTTCAAGGTTTTGTTGAGTTCCTCGTTCATGCGCTTGAGGATGTCGGGTGGCGTTTTGGCCGGCGCGATCACGGCCCACCAGGCGGGTGCCTCAAAGCCGGGGAAGCCACTTTCGGCAACGGTGGGTACGTCAGGCAGATCAGGACTGCGCTTGGATGAGGTGACGGCCAAGGGTCGCATGCGTTTGCTGTCGATGTGCGGTTTGGTGACAAACACCGAGCCGATGGACAGCGGCACGTGGCCCGCCACGGCGTCGCT
>CAZHDP010000196.1:0-6439 GCA_964531605.1 uncultured Burkholderiaceae bacterium
TTCAACGCGCGTGTCGCGAACTCGGTATCAAGGCCGTCATGGTTTACTCCGAGGCAGACCGCGAAGCCAAGTACGTCAAGCTGGCGGAAGAAGCTGTGTGCATCGGTCCTGGGCCTTCCGCCCTGAGCTACCTCAACATGCCCGCCATCATTTCGGCCGCTGAGGTGACCGATGCCGAAGCCATCCACCCCGGCTATGGCTTTTTGAGTGAAAACGCAGACTTTGCTGAACGGGTCGAGAAAAGCGGTTTTCAGTTTATTGGCCCCACACCCGAAGCCATCCGCTTGATGGGTGACAAGGTGTCTGCCAAACAGGCCATGATCAAGGCCGGTGTGCCGTGTGTACCCGGTTCTGAAGGTGAGTTGCCTGATGACCCCGTACAGGTGCGACGCATCGCCAAGTCTGTGGGCTACCCCGTGATCATCAAAGCCGCTGGCGGTGGTGGTGGTCGTGGCATGCGCGTGGTGCATACCGAAGCCGCGTTGATCAACGCCGTGCAGATGACCAAGGCTGAAGCGGGTGCCGCTTTTGGCAACCCTGCGGTGTACATGGAGAAATTCCTTCAGAATCCGCGCCACGTTGAAATCCAGGTCATGGCCGACAAGCACCGCAACGCGGTGTACCTGGGTGAGCGCGATTGTTCGATGCAGCGCCGTCACCAGAAGGTGATTGAAGAAGCGCCAGCACCTGGCATCCCCCGCAAACTCATTGAAAAGGTCGGAGACCGCTGTGCTGCAGCTTGCAAAAAAATCGGCTACCGTGGTGCGGGCACGTTTGAGTTCCTGTACGAAAACGGCGAGTTCTACTTCATTGAAATGAACACCCGTGTGCAGGTTGAGCACCCAGTGACCGAAATGGTCACCGGCATTGACATCGTGAAAACCCAAATCATGGTTGCAGCGGGAGAGCGCTTGCCTTTCACGCAACGGCAAATTGAGATTCGAGGTCATGCCATCGAGTGCCGTGTGAATGCTGAGGATGCTTACAAATTCACACCGTCACCTGGTCGCATCACGATGTGGCACGCGCCGGGTGGCCCGGGTGTTCGGGTTGATTCACACGTGTACACCAACTATTTTGTACCGCCGAATTACGATTCGATGGTGGGCAAAATCATTGTGCACGGAGACACCCGAGAGCAGGCGATGGCCCGCATGCGAACGGCCTTAGCCGAGACCGTGGTGGAAGGCATCAGCACCAACAT
Source organism: uncultured Burkholderiaceae bacterium (assembly GCA_964531605.1). Taxonomy (GTDB): domain Bacteria; phylum Pseudomonadota; class Gammaproteobacteria; order Burkholderiales; family Burkholderiaceae_C; genus Defluviibacillus. The sequence goes on from CAZHDP010000196.1 coordinate 1,205, forward strand.
TCCGTTGCACCGAGAACTGATGGTGGATGCCAAGTTCATGGCCGGTGGAACCAACATCCATTACTTGGAAGAGTGGTTGGGTCAGCACAAGCGCTGATACTTTCACTTTTCTCTCACACAGCTTTGAGTGCTTGACCCATGTTTGAACTTCGCCTGATGTGCCCGCAGGATCGGGTTGAAGACCTGAGTGATGCGTTAGAAGCCTTGGACGCGTTGAGTGTCAGCGTAGAAGACGCTGATGCGCAAACCGACGCTGAGCATGCGCTGTTTGGTGAGCCAGGCATGCCTGCACCGCAACAGGGCTGGAACCGCTCGCGTGTGCTGGCCTTGTTCCCCGACGAGCCAAGTGCCAAAGAGGCGCAAGCCTTGTTGGCTGTGCAAGATTTTTTTGCAGGCTGCGAAGTGCTTGGGCTGCGCCCTGTGGCTGACCAGGATTGGGTGCGTTTGACACAGTCGCAGTTTGCGCCTGTGGACATCACGCCCACTTTTTGGATTGTGCCGAGCTGGCACGAGCCGCCCGCCGAAGCCCAAATCACCATCCGTTTGGATCCTGGTTTGGCGTTTGGGACGGGAACCCATCCCACCACCCGCATGTGTTTGCGTTGGACCGCTCAACGTGCCCAAGCGGGACACGCTTTGGGCCGCGTGCTGGACTATGGTTGTGGCTCAGGGATTTTGGCCATCGGTGCTGCCAAGCATGGTGCCACAGCTGTGGATGCAGTCGACATTGACCCTGCTGCTGTGGAATCCACCGTGGCCAATGCGCAAACCAACCATGTGGCATTGACTGCAGGGCTGCCAGACCAAGCCAAAGGTCAATACGATGTGGTGTTGGCCAACATTCTGGCCACGCCTCTGAAAGTACTGGCGCCTTTGTTGTGCGCGCATGTGGCTGGTGGGGGATCCCTCGTGTTGGCAGGCATTCTGGCGCGGCAAGCGCAGGAATTGCAGGATGCTTATCAACCTTACATGGTTGAAGGGCGGCAACTGACGGTGTCTGACAGCGAAGACGGCTGGGTTTTGATGACCGCAGGTTTCTGATCCCTTGGGCCAGGTGGCAAATCCTTACAATTTGCAGCCTATGAGCCTCATCACCCAATGTCCTGTTTGCGGTACCACGTTCAAGGTGGTCCGTGACCAGCTGAAAATCTCAGAAGGTTGGGTTCGGTGCGGCCAATGCTCCGAGGTTTTTGACTCCACACCTAACCTGCGGGAAATCGATTCAGCGGCGATACGCACGGGCCAGTCGGAGGAAGTTGTTGCACCAACGGCTGTGTCGCCCGTTGTCGATTTTGATGGCGCAGGTTCACTGACGGTAGAGCCCGAATTGACCACGCCAGATGTGGTGTTGGAGGACGAGGTGTCTTGGCCAGTTGCTGTGGCCGATGCACCGATCCTTGTTGAACCGTTTGCTGCAGCTGAAAACCCTGAGACCCATCACACCGAGCCTGTCGAACCTGTATTGCAGGCCGATCCGCCTGATTTTTCGTTCAATGCGGTGCCAGTGGTGCGTTCAGGCTGGCATGGGGCATGGGCACGTTTCGGCATGGTCATCACCAGCATGGCGTTGGTGCTTGCGTTGATTGGACAAGTCATCTACCGCGAGCGTGACCGCCTGTCTGCTGTTGACTTGCGTTGGCGTGCTGCCTTGTCAGCGGCGTGCGATGTTTTGGGCTGCGAGATCAAACCCTGGCGACAGATTGAATCGATCGCCGTGGAGTCATCGTCGTTCAACAAGCTTCGTGCCGACACGTACCGCTTGAATTTTGTGATCACGAATGCAGCAGACGTGCAGTTGGCCAAACCCGCGTTAGAACTGACGCTGACCGATGGCCAGGATGTGGCCTTGATGCGTCGCGTGTTGCTGCCAACAGAGCTGGATGCTCAGGTAGAGACCATCAGTGCCCATGGGGAGTGGGCAGGCAGCCATCTGGTGTCGATTGCGGCACCGTCATCGGGTTTGGCCAAAAGTGTTGCAGGCTACCGACTCCTGGCTTTTTATCCCTGACCTGGGTGTCTTGGGGCAAGATTTTCTTTTTTTCAAGGTGAATATTCATGGCGGCATTGATTTGCGGTTCGTTGGCGTTTGACAGCATCATGACCTTTGAGGGCCGTTTTGCGGAGCAAATCTTGCCTGATCAGTTGCACATTCTGAATGTGTCTTTTTTGGTGCCAGCCTTGCGCCGCGATTTTGGTGGGTGTGCAGGCAACATTGCCTACAGCCTGAAGTTGTTGGGCGGTGACCCTTTGCCCATGGCCATGCTCGGCAGTGATGGCGCTGATTACCTGGCTCGTTTTCAGCAGTTAGGGGTGAGTACCGAGTTTGTGGGGCAGGTCTCTGACACCTATACCGCTCAAGCCATGATCATGACTGACAGCGATAACAACCAAATCACTGCGTTCCACCCTGGTGCCATGATGCAGGCCCACCGCAACGTGATCACTGCCCGGTCGGACATCAAACTCGGGATCATTTCTCCTGACGGGCGTGATGCGATGCTGCAGCATGCTGCTCAGTTCAAAGCGGCGGGGATTCCTTTTGTGTTCGACCCAGGCCAAGGTTTGCCGATGTTTGATGGCGCTGAGCTTGCCCATTTTGTGTCGTTGGCACAGTGGGTCACCGTGAACGATTACGAAGGGAAGATGCTCAGTGATCGCACGGGCTGGTCGAGCGCTGAGATCTCAAAGCGAGTGCCGGGTGGCTTGATCGTGACCCTAGGGAGCCAGGGCAGTGAAGTTTGGATCGATGGCGAGAAAACGTCAGTGCCCGTGGTGAAGGCCGCTCAGGTGGTTGACCCCACGGGTTGCGGCGACGCTTACCGAGGCGCTTTGCTGTTTGGTTTGGAGCAAGGTTGGGATCTCGTCCGTTGTGCCGCTTTGGGTGGTCGCTTGGGTGCCTTGAAAATTGCGCAACGCGGTCCTCAAAACTACACGGTAGACCGTCAATCTGTCTTGAATTCTTGACAAAAAAAGCCCAGCACAGTGATGTGCCGGGCTTGAGGCTGAACGCCGCTTGAGACCGGTCAGGGCTTGCCGGCTGTTGGAAACGGCCAGGCTGCTTGAGGGTTCAGTGTCGTTTGAGCCGAGGGGGCTGCAGGGGCAGGCTTGGCAGCGGGTGCTTTCGCTGCTTTCTTTGCAGCAGGCTTTTTAGCTGCTTTTTTGGCCGCGGGCTTTGCGGCTGGCTTCTTGGCTACGGCTTTTTTAGCGGCTGCTTTTTTAGCTGGCGCAGCTTTCTTGGCTGGAGCGGCTTTTTTAGCTGCGGCTGCCTTTTTAGCAGGAGCTGCTTTCTTTGCTGGCGCAGCTTTTTTCGCGGGAGCGGCTGCTTTCTTAGCGGGAGCTGCCTTCTTGGCTGGAGCCGCTTTCTTCGCAGGCGCGGCCTTTTTAGCAGGTGCTGCCTTTTTAGCTGGAGCCGCTTTCTTCGCAGGCGCAGCCTTCTTGGCTGGTGCTGCTTTTTTAGCAGGCGCGGCCTTCTTCGCAGGTGCAGCTTTTTTAGCTGGTGCTGCTTTCTTTGCTGGTGCGGCCTTCTTCGCGGCCGATTTGGTTGCAGTTGCCATTTTTTTCTCCTTCAGGAGTTACACAGAGCACCCATGGCAGCTTATCAGCCATGAGCGATCCATGATGTTGGACCCATGCCCAGCACCATGAACACCAATGCACAAGTCCATTGACGCTTTGACGGTCATTGGTGTGTGCGGATTCATCACAATCATTCCCAGGACAGGGCACCGCCAGATTGATACTCAATCACGCGTGTTTCAAAGAAATTACGTTCCTTTTTGAGGTCGATCATTTCGCTCATCCAGGGGAACGGGTTTTCTTCGTTCGGGAACAGTGCTTCCAGTCCAATTTGCGTGGCCCTGCGGTTTGCGATGTAGCGCAGATAGCCTTTGAACATTGACGCATTCATGCCCAGCACGCCACGTGGCATGGTGTCTTCAGCGTATTTGTATTCGAGTTCAACGGCCTGCATGAACAGGTCTTTGATTTCTGCCTTGAACTCAGCTGTCCACAACATCGGGTTTTCAAGTTTGATCTGGTTGATCAGGTCAATGCCGAAATTGCAGTGCATGGACTCGTCACGCAAGATGTACTGGTACTGCTCTGCGGCACCTGTCATCTTGTTTTGACGGCCCAACGCCAGGATCTGTGTGAACCCCACATAGAAGAACAAACCTTCCATCAGGCATGCAAACACGATCAGCGACTTCAGCAAACGCTGGTCATTCTCTGGCGTGCCCGTTTGAAACAGCGGGTTGGTCAGCACCTCAATGAAGGGAATCAAAAACTGGTCTTTGTTTTTGATGGAATCCACTTCGTTGTATGCATTGAAAATCTCGCTCTCATCCAATCCCAATGACTCTACGATGTACTGGTAAGCGTGGGTATGGATGGCTTCTTCAAAGGCCTGACGCAACAAAAACTGGCGGCACTCAGGTGCGGTGATGTGACGGTAACTGCCCAGCACGATGTTGTTGGCCGCAAGGGAGTCTGCCGTGACAAAAAAGCCCAGGTTGCGCTTGATGATGCGACGCTCGTCTTCGGTCAAACCATTGGGGTCTTTCCACAGCGCGATGTCTCGCGTCATGTTGACCTCTTGAGGCATCCAATGGTTGGCGCAAGAGGCCAGGTACTTTTCCCAGGCCCACTTGTACTTGAAAGGCACCAGCTGATTGACGTCTGTTTTGCCATTGATGATGCGCTTGTCTTCAGCGTTCACACGGTGCCCAGCATGTGCTGCAGGTGCACTCGGCAAAGTCATGGTGGCGGTGAACTGGGAAGACGGCTGAACCGCCGAGCGAACCGCGTCTGCGGCGCTTTGAGGGAAGGGCTGGCTTGCCAGAGGTGTTGGCAGGCTTTGCGGTACAGGCTTGACTTCTTCGTCCCAGGTCAACATAGAAATTTCCAATGCTTAAATTATGTGAGCAATGTGATGAAATGAAAAGTGTTCATTCACATCGCACCTCGCTTATTGCGGGGCTTTGTTGTTCAATTGCATCGTGGGTCATTGTGAGACGTGCACGCATGCACGTCTCGCTGACCAATCAACACCAGAAGGCATGCAAGGCAGTGTTGCATGCCCCACTTTGTGTCACTGACATGCCTCACAACCGGGGTCATCGATCGCACAGAATTTAATGTCTGTGGCGGGTGTCGCATCTGCCGCTGCTTGTGCTCTGCTCACCGCCGCCGCTGCTTCGAGTGCGGCTGAACTGGACAAGCTGCTGCCAGGGCCCG
>CAZHDP010000197.1:0-6375 GCA_964531605.1 uncultured Burkholderiaceae bacterium
CACTGGCCTTTTTGGTGGTGTTTTGGCTCACTTATGACACGGTTTGCCGGGTGTTTGGTTTCAAGAAAAACGGTGACGCCATCGTCGGTGGCCTGTTGTTTGTGGTGATTTGCGGCGCAAGTTGGTTGGCTTGCCATTTGTTCGCGGGTCGGGCCGCTTTTCTGTTGGTAGGTGCCATGATTGCCACGGCCATGAGCGCCAATGTGTTCTTCTGGATCATTCCCGGGCAACGCAAGGTGATTGCCCAAATGGCGGCTGGTGAGGCCGTGGACCCCACCCATGGCAAGCGGGCCAAACAGCGCAGCGTGCACAACACCTACTTCACCTTGCCTGTGTTGTTTGCCATGCTCAGCAACCACTACAGCTTTACCTACACCGGGGAAAACAACTGGTTGGTCTTGATCACCATGATGCTTGCTGGCGCATTGATCAGACAATTCTTTGTGATGCGGCATGGGTTCAAGCTGGGGCGCAACGCCAACCCTGCACCTTATGCCGTCGCGGGTGTGCTGATCATCTTGGGAGCCATTGTGGCGATGCGCCCAGTGCCACCATCTGCTATGGATTCAGTAGCAAACAACGCTGTATATAAAGCGGAATCAGCCTCAAATGACTATGAAAAAGTGCAGGCTGTTTTGGCGCAACGTTGTTACATGTGCCATGGCGCAGACGTTCAAATGAAAAACGTCCGTTTGGACTCACCGGTCTTGGTGAAGCAGCATGCCCAGGCCATCTACCAGCAAGTGGTGGTGACAAAAATCATGCCCATGAACAACGCCACGCAGATCACCGAGGCTGAGCGTGCCATCATCGGCGCCTGGTTCAATGACGGGGCCAAGGTCAAGTGACGGGAGCGTAGAGCCCGACCATCCGTTTCAACTTACTCATGTTCGCTGTAGGGGTTTGAGTTCCGCAGACCCAGGGTGGCGTGCCCAATCGGTACATTGCGAACATGGGCACCGTGATTCCCGCCGTGGAAGAGCCGCAGGCGCGGCGCTTTTCTTTGCGCACCAGTTTGCAAGGGCTGGTCGTCGCCTGCGTGCTGCCTTCGGTGTTGGTGTTGGGCAGTTTGGGGTATGCCAACTACCGGGCCTTGCACGACCAGATTTACCGCGAAACCTTGTTGCTGGCACGCAAGGTGATTGCCGATGTAGACCGTGAATTCGCCGTGGTGGAGTCTGGTTTGCGGGTGCTCGCGACGGCGCCGTCGCTTGACAGTGATGACCTTCCGGCGTTTCACCACCGAGCGCGTGAGGCCATCAAATACCAAATTGTCTACAACTACCTGCTGACAGACAAAGAAGGCAAGCAACTGCTCAACACTGCGCTGCCTTGGGGCGCACCTTTGCCAGACAAGGGCACCCCAGTGCAGCTCCAACGGGTGTTTGATGAAGAAATGCCCGTGCTCACTGACTTGTTCGTCGGTCCGGTGACCCGTGTGCCCGTGATCGCGATGGGGGTCCCTGTTTACCGCGATGGGCGTGTCGTTTACAGCCTGAACGTTGGCATTGCGCCGCAGCGGGTGGAGGATGTGCTGAAACGGCAGAAGTTGCCTGATGGTTGGACCGTTGCCGTGCTGGACAGCGCTGGCACCATCGTGGCGCGCAACCGAGACATGGAACGCTTTCTCGGTCAGAAGGCTGTCCCTGCCTTGGTGGACCGCATGAAGGTGGATGCTGAGGCAACTTTTGACAGTGTGACCAAAGAGGGCTACCCCGTGGTCTCGTCTTACAGCCGCTCAGGGGGCTACGGATGGACCGTTGCCGTCGGCGCGCCCAAAGCCTTGCTTGACCAATCGCTCAACAGAACCATTTTGGTTGTGGTGTTGGTGGCCTTGGTCACCTTCGGCATTGGCTTGCTGTTGGCGCGCAAACTGGCACGCCGGGTCACGTCATCGGTTCGCGAATTGAACCAAGCCGCTTTGGCCTTGAGTGGCGATCAGGTGGTCATCTTGCCGTACACCAAATTGATTGAAGCCGATGCAGTGGGGGATGCCATCGTCAAAGCATCACAAATCTTGTCGCATGTCCGTCATCTTGCTTACCACGATGCCCTGACTGGGCTCTGCAACCGGCCTTTGTTTGATGAACTCCTGCAGCGGCAAATTGCGGCAGCCCAGCGCACCCAGGGCACGTTCGCCGTCTTGGCGATCGACCTGGATGGCTTCAAAGCCGTGAACGATGTCCATGGGCACGGTGTCGGTGACCAAGTCCTGAAAATCACAGCGCCGCGCATTGTGGCGACCATCCGGGCTTCGGATGCCGCCGCAAGATTGGGGGGGGACGAGTTTGCCGTGTTGCTGGGTGACATTGACGCCGCCAGTGCCATTGCCATGGCGGAGCGATTGGTCGATTGTTTGGCAGAGCCTTACCCAGATGTGCAACCCGCTGTGTCTGCCAGTGTCGGGCTGGCGATGTACCCTGAATCGGGCGAATTGGTCGAGCGTTTGATAGAAAAGGCCGATGCGGCCCTTTACATCGCCAAAAAATCAGGCAAACGCAAGGTGGTGTTCAAACAGGCCTGACTTGCCCCGCAGTTGCAGTTTGTAGCGTTGAGGCCATTGGGGGTGTTTACTTTGGGGTCAGGTATTTGTTGACATCTACCGTGTCGATTTGTGAAGGCAAAAGAAAGCGTTGCGCATAAGTCAGGTAAACCCCAGAGGTCAAGAACAGGTCAAAAAGGTTAGGGTCAATGTGCTGGTTTTTCTTGAACGTGGCCAGAATGTCTATTGACTCTGACAGCGTTTTGGCCTTTTTGTAAGGCCTGTCGCTGGCCGTCAGGGCCTCAAAGATGTCGGCAATGGCCATGATCCTGGACGGTATGGACAGCTGCGCTGCTGTCAGTTGCCGGGGGTAGCCCGTGCCGATCAAGGTTTCATGGTGCGTGCCCGCGTACTCGGGCACGCGACGAAGCTCAGGAGGCAGTGGCATTTGCTCCAACATCACGATGGTTTGGATGATGTGCTCGTTGATCTTGAATCGCTCTTCTTCCGTCAGCGTGCCTCTGCTGACAGACAAGTTGTATACCTCGCCGTGGTTGTAAAGGTGCTCCGGTACCTTGGGTGTGAATCCGTGAAGCGGGTCCAGTGCTGTGTTGGGGGGGCGGGTGAACAGGTGGTGTGTCTTGTCAGCGAGCAGCGGTTCTGCGACCGGCAATGCCGCCTTGGGTGCATGGGCGTGGCGATCCAATTCATCGTGCGACAGGCCGAGTCGGTTGTCAAAGTGACGAAGCCATGATGTCGAGGCGATGGCTTTAAGCCGTTCAACTTTGTCCGGTGAGAAGTACTCTGCCCCGACATTGCTGGACGCCACGAACGCGAAATCGTCCTGCAATCGGGTGCGCGTTGCAGTCCGATGCGCTTCGGCCACGTCCTGTGGCTCACCGCGCTCATGTAGCGCGCGCAGGTACTCAATGTCGGCGTCGCGCCACAAGACTTCGAAGCGGGTGCGAATCTCATGTATGCGGTTGTAAATCACTTCCAATTTGGTCGCCTTGTCGACCACATATTCAGGTGTGGTCACCTTGCCGCAGTCGTGCAGCCAAGCACCAATTCGAAATTCGCGCCACTCTTCCTCGTTTTTGAACCCAAACCCGGCCAATTCACCCGTGTTCACCTTGGCAGCTTCCTCCGCCAACAACATGGCCAACTCTGGCACGCGTTCGCAATGCCCACCGGTGTAGGGGCTTTTGGTGTCGATCGCGCCTGCAAGGATTTGGATCAGGGCGTCCATCAACGATTTTTGAGCTTCCAACAAATTTCGGTTTTCAATCGCCACCGCAGCTTGCGCGGCCAGGGCATCCAAAAAACCGAACAAGCGTGGATCGAACCGCGTTGGCAAATGGCTGTTGGGCGTCAGCGCGTTCATCAGTTGAATCATGCCGATGACTTTGCCTTCGCTCGATTGCATGGGCACATTGAGCGTGCTGCGGACATGAAACCCTGACAATGAGCTGAGTTGCTGTGATTCACTCAAGTTGAATTCGGACGCTTGCCACGGATCGTCGGCCACAACGGTTTTGCCATTCAGCACGGCATAGGGTCCGGCCAACTTTTCGTTGGCTTTGCCGTCTGCTTGAAACAGCGGAATGTCGTCAATGGCCGGGGCATCCACGCCTGTTGCGATGACCTGGGTCAGCGTGTTGCTTTCTGTGCGCAGAAACAGAACAGCACGTTCGCAGTTGGCAATTTCTCTTGCACTCAGCAGCGTTTGATGCAGCAATTTGTCCCGGTCACGTTCTCGCCCAAGCAGGATGCCGTTTTTGACCAGCCGCGACAAACGCGTTCTCGTTTTCCCCAAATCTTCGACCAAAGAGCTGGTCACCAAAGCCATCACAACGAGCGTGAAAACTGACAGGATGGCTGCTGCGTCCAACAGCAACCCGAATTGAACAAACAGCCAAGTACCGATGGCCAAAATAACCACATCGATACCCAACATGGCTCCGACCACATAGCGTGGCCTGAACCGCAAAAATGATGCGACAGGCGAATCGGCTTTGGGTAAAAACCAAATCAGCGCCATGCCTAGAAAGGCGATCACGGACAGCTCAAGCCAAATGAACCACCAAGGACGAAGCAAAAAGCGACCGTCAAAAAAACTCTCAATCAACTGGGCATGCATTTCGATGCCCGGCGCAAGCTCTCCAAGAGGGGTTTTACGCATGTCATTGAGGCCCACGCCCGTGAGCCCAATGAGCACCATCTTTTGAGTCAACGACGAGGCCTCAACACGGCCGTCGAGGATGTCGGCTGCCGACACATAACGGCGCAGCCCGTCATCTACGGTCGCACCATGCAGCCACACTTGGCCATTTGGTTGTGTCGGCACCGCCAAGTCCGCCACCTGCACATGGCTGATGCCGTGGGATGCCGCGTTGACTTCAATGGCGTTGGATCCCGTTGCGACGCGCAATATCTCCAAAGCTGCGCTGGGGTACAGCGTGGTTCCTACGGTGGCCAGCAAAGGAATTTGTCGCACCATGTCGCTTTTGGCGTCCACGCTCAGCAAGGCCTGCCCATGTGCGGCTGCCTGCAATTCAGGCAAGCTGGCCAGCACGGTGTTGTAGTGTCTGACCCAGTTTTGTGCGCCGCTTCCGTGCTGGATGAGCGGCACACTTCGCATGCTTGATGACGTGGTGTAGCTGTCAAAATCAAACCCGGCCGCTCCCAATACAGACGGTGAATCGCGCAACGACTCGGCCAGCACCGTGTCATGTGACGGCAGGCCTGCCAAGGCACTCGTTAATTTCGGGTCTGATGATGCGATGCGTGCGGCCGCGAGGTGGGGCGATGTCTGGTCTGGTTCGGGCATGTAAATGTCCAGCCCAATGGCCGCTGGTTCATGCCGCTGCACCGCATCGATCAGCCGTGCCAATGTGTTCCTAGGCCACGGCCACTGGCCAATGCGCTTCAAACTTTTTTCGTCTATCGCCACGATGATCACGGGTTGTGACGCCCTGATGCGAGGAAACAGCCGCTGGTACAAGTCAAAATTCAAGCGCTGACCGATGGCAAAAGGTTGACCCAACAGGTGCAGTGTTTCATGCATCAAGAGGCCCTTGGTGGCCTGGGTCGGGTTGGCCTCAATCCAGCCATTGAGGGCAATCAAGGCCAGCAGCAAAGCACCCGCGAACGGACGACCTTTGGCCGCGCCCAAAATCCCGTGCAGCCAAGCCGTGAGGCCGCGTTTGGCGGCCGGCAAGCGACGCATGATCAACAATGTTCCGTCAACGGATAGACAATTCGACGCGCCGATTTTGGGGTTCATCCACGTTGGGTCCGGTCGGTACGCGAGGGTCCATCGCACCTCGGCCAACCACTTCAATCGCGTGGGCTTTGGTCTCCAAAGTCAACCGATCGCCGACGCTTCGTGCCCGCTGCAAAGACAGTGCTTGGATGTCGACAGGGCTCCCTTTGGTATCCGAATGACCAACCACCAAAATTTCAGGTACGGGGCGGGTCTGAACATCGTTCAAGGCTTCTTTCAGGACTTGCTGCGACGACGGCGTCAGATACACCGTGCCTGTTTCAAAGTACAACACGTAGTTGCTGGCAGGCTTGGGGCGGGCGTTTATCAATGCCGCAAACTGTGTGTTCACCGATGTTGCACTGTTCAGCTGTGCGGTCACTTTCCCGGTGTCCATCACTTGAAGGCCTTCGTAAGCCTTGGAAATTTCTTGAGTTCCAGAGGCGTTCGTCACGGTCACGCGTCCCACCGAGCCGTTCGGACTGGGCGTCAGGATCACACGGTCTGTGACTTTGGGCGGGGTGACAAAAGTTGAGGCCTGGTAGACCATGGCGCTGACCGCAATGGCCAGTACAGAGAGTAACACCATGGTGCTTACTCCTGGCCAGTCGTTTCAATGATGAACTCT
>CAZHDP010000198.1:0-6365 GCA_964531605.1 uncultured Burkholderiaceae bacterium
GCGGCACGGGCAGAGGCCTGGGCCGACCGCAGCTCCAATGCGCGCATCTGATCGACCCACGCCAGCATGCCCGCGCGTTGGGCTAGGAAGGCCTCTGAGGCCGGGTGGATACGGGTTTCAAAAGGAGTCATGTCTGCATTGAAGAGGACTTGCCTCAGCCATGCAATCCGAAGCTGCTGAAATGTTCATAATGTGAACATGCAAAAGAGCACACCTCCCAACGGCACACAAAGCATCGCCCGCGCCACCGTCTTGCTGCAGCACATCGGTCGCCACCATGCTGGCGGCGTGTTGTTGCAGTCGCTGGTCGACGCCTGTGGACTGGACCGCACCACCACCTACCGTACGGTGAGCGCCTTGGAACACGCGGGATTGGTCACCCGCGATCCACACACCAAAGCCTATGGCCTGGGTCTGGAAGTGATGGCGCTGGGGCTGTGTGCGATGCAAAAGCCGCCGCTGGTGGTGCGTTGTGTTCCGGCGATGAAAGCGCTGGCTCGCCGATCAGGCGAACATGTGTTTCTGGTGGTGCGCTCTGGTGACTACAGCCATTGCCTGCACCTGGAAGAAGGTGCCAAGCCTGTGCAGTCGTTTGCGCAGACGGTGGGCAGCACACGGCTGATGGGCCTGGGCATTCCCAGCCTGGCTTTGTTGGCCCACATGCCAGACGAGGCTATCAGCGCGCATTACCAAAAACACCAAGCGGAGTATCAAAGTTACCGCATGACGTCCAGCAAGTTACAAAAATGGGTCGCGCAAACCCGTTTGTTGGGACACGCTCAACTGACGGCGGCCGGTTTGGGTGGGGTGGGCGTGCGCTTCGCACTGGGGTCAAGTGGCGACGCCGCCCTGGGCGTGATTGGCCCGGCATCGCGCGTGACACGCGCCCGTGCGCCAGCGCTGGTCGGCTTGGCCAGAGAAGAATTAGCCCGCTTTGGCCTCGTTTGACCGGGGCCTGACCGAGGCCAACGGCACAGTGCTCACCAAGGCTTCAAATTCGGAAATGGGCATGGGCCGACCAATGAAGTAGCCCTGGAATGTTTGGCACTCGTTGTCCATCAAAAATTGCCGCTGTCCGGGTGTTTCTACGCCTTCTGCAATGACCTGCAGACCCAGGCTTTGGCCAAGGTGCACGATGGTTTGCGCAATGGTGGCCGCATTGGGGTCGGTCAACACATCGCGCACAAATGCGATGTCGATCTTCAACTGGTCCAGCGGCAAACGCTTGAGGTGACTGAGCGACGAGTAGCCGGTGCCAAAGTCGTCCAAGGAGAACCCCACCCCGCGCGCTTTGAGCACGGTCATCTTGGCGATGACACTGTCAACATCCTGAATCAACATGGACTCGGTCAACTCCAGCTTGAGTCGACTGGCTGGAACGGCGGTCTCTTCCATGATGCGCAGCACGGTGGCCACAAAATCATCACGCCGCAGCTGTGCCGCGCTGACGTTGACAGACACGCTCAAGTGCGCCAATGCGGCATGGTTTTGCCATTGCACCAGTTGCAAGCAAGCGGTACGGATCGCCCAATTGCCCGCGGGGAAAATGAGCCCACTGCGCTCGGCCATGGGAATGAAAATGTCTGGCGGAACGAGCCCGCGCGAGGGATGGCGCCAGCGCATCAAGGCTTCCGCGCCGACGATGTGGCCATCCACATCGGCCTGAGCCTGGTAATACAGCGCCAACTCCCCATTCGCTATGGCATCGCGAAACTCTGCTTCCAAGCCGTCTCGGACCTGCAAATCGGCCTGCATGACGCTGATCAGCACCAGCAACAAGCCGATGGCCGAGGCGTTGTTGGCCCAAACCCCGTAAACGCGGATGAACTCGGGCACCATCAATGAGGTCACGATGCCAAAGTTGGTGCAGTCAAAAAACAAAAAAGCGGCGCAACACAACACCACCACGGTATGTCGCAAAAACGGTGAATCGGCGTGGAACACCAAATAGGCACAGATGGCGAGCGGTAAAAAATAGGTGTGGATTGACCGAGGCGCCACCGCGGTGGGGATGTCGAGCCAGACAGCAAAGATGCACAGCAGCACAAAGGTCACCGCATACATCAACAGGCCAGCCGATCGAATCTTGTCTCTGCGGTGCAAGAGCAGCATGACCAAACCGGCTGCCATCAGCACGATGTCAAGCGTCAGCATCAACCATGAAAAACCGATGAGCGCGTTGATGAGGATCCAAACAAAACCCAAAATGCTCATGCTGCCACCTGCGATCTGCACAATCAGACGGGCACGGCGGCGTTGCAAGTTGGCGCCCTCGGGTGCTTTGGGCACGTTGGGCGTTGAGTAATGGGGCACTGGGATCATCTCGGGAACCACTGTACCCGATGCCGCAAGCCCAAGGGGTTTACCAGCCCATCTGTTTTGCAGCCAGGTCTTTCATGATTTCTTCGGTGCCCCCGCCAATCATGACCACCTTGACTTCACGGTAGAGCCGTTCCACACGGGTTCCCCGCATGTACCCCATGCCTCCCAGAAGCTGCACGGCACGGTCGGCACAGTGTTGAAACGTCTGGGTGGCCAGGTTTTTGGCCATCGCAATCTGCGCCACAGGCGATTCGCCATCCTCCAGGCGGCTGGCCAAATTGTCCAACATCGCTCGGCAAGCTTCAATGCGGGTGGCCATGTCCACCAATTGATGGCGCACGACCTGATGATCGATCAAACGTTGTCCAAAGGTGCGGCGCTGCATGGCCCACTCCACTGCATCGTGCAAGCACACGATGGCATACCCGCAGGAGGCGGCAGCCAATGCCAGCCGTTCGTGGTTGAAGTTGCGCATGATGGCGGCAAAGCCCCTGCCTTCTTCGCCGATGAGGTTGTCCACAGGAACGCTGCAGTTTTCGAAAAACAGCTGGGCGGTGTCTGACGCCCACCAGCCCATTTTTTTCAGAGGGACGCGGGTGAACCCCGGTGTGTCGCGGTCGATCAACAGCAAGGAGACCCCTCCCGCGCCAGGGCCACCAGTGCGCACTGCCACGGTGAAGTAATCAGCCCGCATGCCAGACGTGATGTACAGCTTGGTGCCATTCACCACATAGTGGTCGCCGTGGCGCTCAGCCCGGGTGGTGAGGTGCGCCACGTCTGAACCGCCAGAGGGCTCGCTGATGGCCAGCGCAGAGACCTTGTGCCCCGACAAAATATCAGGCAACACCCGCGCCTTGAGGGCATCGCTGCCGACCGCCGCAATGGGTGGTGCGCCGATGGTGTGCGAAAACAGGCCAGAAGCCACCCCACCAGAGCCGCCCCAGGCACGCTCTTGAAACAGGATCATGCGGTAGAACATGTCGCAAGGCACGCCGCCATAGGATTCAGGGAACCCCAGTTGCAGCAAACCCGCTGCCGCCGCTTTGCGGTAAAGCTCGCGCGGAAACCCCTCCGCCTCGTCCCATTCGTTGGCGTAGGGTGCGACCTCGGTTTCGAAGAAACGTCGAACGGTCGCGCGAAAGTCTTCGTGGGCGGCGGTGTAGAGGCGCGGATCAGGGTCTAGCAGCATGGTGATGACCTTTCACGTACCTTAGGAGGTCTGTGCGGCATAGGCCTCGGGGCGCAAGCACTGGGGCAGCTCATACAGGTCGAAACCGTCAAACGGCTTGGAGTTGTGGTGCGCAGGCAGCGCCCACGTGTGTTTGGCATTGGGCACGCCACCGTCCACACGCAACGTGGTGCCTGTGATGTAGGCCGCCGCCGGTGACAGCAAAAACACCACGGCAGCAGAGACTTCGGCCTCGACCCCCAAGCGCTGCAAAGGCACTTTGCGGCCCAATTGACGGATGCGCTGCTGGGTCTCAGCGGGGTAGGTGTCGAAACCGCTGGAGGCAATCCAGCCTGGGGCCACCGCATTGACCCGCACACCAGACACGGCCCACTCGCAAGCGGCGGTTTCGGTGAGGTTCTGCATGCCTGCGCGCGCGGCCCCCGAGTGCCCCATGCCGGGCATGCCGTTCCACATGTCGGCAATGATGTTGACGATGCCCCCACCGCCAACATGCATGGCCTGGTTGTAGCACTCTCGGGCCATCAGAAAGCCGCCAGTGAGGTTGTTGCGAACCACCGCCTCCCACCCTTTGAGGCTGATGTCTTTCAGTGGTGAGGGGTATTGCCCGCCTGCGTTGTTGAACAGGCCGTCAATGCGGCCGTGGGCAGCGAGCACTGCGGCCACCGTGCCCTGCACTTGGGCTTCGTCCCGGATGTCGCAACTGTGGGTGCTCACTCGGTCGGCCGCCTCTGGGTGTGCGGTGATGATTTCGCCACGCACGTGGTGCAACTTGTCAGGGTTGCGCCCGACCAGGGCAACCCGGCAGCCCAGGCTGGCCAACTCGTGGGCCGTACAGCGGCCTATGCCACTGCCACCACCGGTGACGATCACCGTTTGATCGGCAAACAATTGGGCGTGGAAGACAGAACGGTAGGTCATGCGAAGTCTCCTGTGAGGCCTTCGATTAAAGCGAGGCACACCCAAGATGGCAAGGCACAACGGTCACACCGTGCACATGATGCACATCCATCCTCCTACGCCCTTCGCCCTACCTTCGCGCTTGGCCGTCAACCGTTCGGACCAATTACCCACTGATTTTGCGCGGCAAACACCGCGTTGGGGTATTCAGGCCGTCCGCGGCTGCCGTTGTAGCGACCGAGGGCCATGTAGAGGTCACCTTTCTCGCGGTCCAAGTAGTGGCGCAAGATCACACAACCGAAGCGCAGGTTGGTCTGCATGTGGAACAGAATACTAGCGTCACCATTCCCAATACTATTCACCCAGAATGGCATGACCTGCATAAAACCACGTGCACCGGCAATGCTAAGGGCGTGTTTGCGGAAGTTACTTTCAACCTGTATCAAGCCCATAACTAGAGTAATTTCTAATCCTGCACGATGTGTTTCGTACCACACAGTTTGTAAGAATTCCTTGCGGGTCAACAATACAGGCAGGCGTTTTTGAAGTCTGGGACTAGTCGCCTGCAACCAGTGTAGGTATTTGAGGTGTGACGCCGAGTCCGAGAATTCGGGAATTGGAGGGGCACTATTCGCCACAGCTAACCTCAAGGCGGTTCTTACGGAATCAATTAACGGCTCTTCTAACTGAGCGCCAGCACTGGAAAACTCCTGAAAAGATAGCAAACTAAGCCCAAGGGACAATCGCCTAAGGGCAGTTCTTCGGTTAAACCGCGCTGACGCAAGGTTTGTAGCTCCCGCCGTCATGCCTTGACGGTGGCGCTGATGGCGTTGAGCTGCGTCTGAACATGCGCAACCACGTCGGCCACCGCGATCTTGGTGGCGCCAGTGTCACGGCGGTGCTGGTATTCGACCTGTCCGTCTTTCAAGGCCTTGTCACCAATGGTAATGCGATGGGGCACACCGATCAGTTCCCAGTCGGCAAACATGGCGCCTGGGCGTTCCCCCCGGTCATCAAGCATGACGTCCACACCCAAGGCCAACAGGTCGGCGTAGAGCTTATCCGCAGCGGCTTTGACATCCGCACTTCGGTCCATGCCAATGGGGCACAGCACCACGGTGAACGGCGCAATGGCGTCGGGCCAGATGATGCCTTTGTCGTCGTGGTTTTGCTCAATGGCTGCGGCAGGCAGGCGGGTCACACCGATGCCGTAGCAGCCCATCTCGAAACACTGGGGCTTGCCATCGGTGTCCAAAAAGGTGGCGTTCATCGGTTGGCTGTATTTGGTGCCCAGGTAGAACACATGGCCAATTTCGATGCCACGCTCGATCGCCAGAACGCCCTTGCCATCCGGCGACAGGTCACCTTCAACGACGTTGCGCAGGTCGGCCACCAGGGTGGGTTCAGGCACATCACGGCCCCAATTGACGCCAGTGATGTGGACATCTACCTCGTTGGCACCACAGACCCAATCAGCCATGACGGCCACGTCTCGGTCGGCCACGACATTGACCGGCAATTTCAAGCCGATCGGCCCCAGGTAGCCGGGTTTGCAGCCGAAATGGGCTTCGATTTCAGGCACGGTGGCAAAGCGGAAATTGGCCAAACCTGGCAATTTACCTACTTTGACTTCGTTCATGTCATGGTCGCCGCGCAGCAAGAGCAGCCAGACTTGCGTCTTGACGACTTCGCCGCGTTCGTTGATCTCGTCCGTCGCCAGCACCAGGGATTTGACGGTGGTGTTGAGCGGCACGCCGAGCAGTTCGGCCACGTCGGCGCAAGTGCTTTTGCCGGGGGTGGCTGTTTTGGTGAGCGCTTTTTGAGCAGCAGGGCGGGCGATTTGGGGGGCCAGCGCCTCGGCTTTTTCGATGTTGGCGGCGTAGTCGCTCTGCGGGCAGTAGACGATGGCGTCTTCGCCCGTGGCTGCGATCACCTGGAATTCTTCGCTCAAGTC
>CAZHDP010000199.1:0-6361 GCA_964531605.1 uncultured Burkholderiaceae bacterium
GCCACTTTGATGAGTTGCGCGGGCGTACGTCAGCGGGCCAGTCACCCTCCGAATCTGCGGCCAACCTCATTGCGGACTACGCGGGAATCACGCCTGCCTGGGGCGAATTCTTTACCAGCTTGGAATCGGATGGTCAGGGGCGACTCGGTCAACGGGCGGCCAGCCTGGCACGCCAGATCCGCGACAACGGCGTTACCTACAACGTCTATGCCGATGTAGGCGGCCCACAGCGGCCCTGGTCGCTGGATTTGTTCCCCTTGATTGTCTCGGCCGCCAGTTGGCAGCAAATTGAAACGGGTGTGATTCAGCGCATGCGCCTGCTCGAAGGCGTCATGGCCGATGTCTATGGCCCGCAAACCCTGCTGGCCCAGGGGCTACTGCCGCCGGCACTGGTGCAGGGCCACCCCGGCTACCTGCGGCCCATGCATGGTGTCAACCCCGTGGGCGGCAGGCACCTGCACATTGCCGCGTTTGACATGGCCCGTGGGCCAGATGGCAATTGGTGGGTCGTGTCCCAGCGCACCCAGGCGCCGTCCGGCCTCGGTTATCTGCTGGAAAACCGATTGGCCGTTTCGCGCCTTTTTCCCCAGGCTTTTGAGAGCCTGCAGGTGCAGCGCCTGGCGGGCACCTACCGGGCGCTGATGGATGGCATGAAACGCGCCAGCCCTGCTGGCCAGGACGCCCATATTGCGCTGCTGACGCCGGGCCCGTTCAATGAGACGTATTTTGAACACGCTTACCTGGCCCGCTATTTGGGTTTGACCCTGGTCGAAGGCAGTGACCTCACGGTCAGAGACCAGCGCGTGTACCTGAAAACGCTGCGTGGGCTGCAGCCAGTACATGGCTTGCTCAAGCGGCTGGACGATGAGTTTTTGGACCCGCTGGAACTGCGGCCCGATTCACGTCTGGGTGTGCCCGGCCTGTTGCAGGCGGTGCGTGCAGGTCACCTGTTGATGGCAAATGCCCCAGGCTCTGCGTTCCTAGAATCACCTGCACTTCTGGGCTTTTTGCCCGCGCTCTCTCGGCACTTGCTGGGTGAGGAGCTGGTGTTACCCGCACTGCCAACCTGGTGGTGCGGCGAGCGCGTCGCCATGGAGAATGCCCTGCCAGAGTTGGCCAGCAGTGTCGTGAAAGCGACCTATCCAGGCTCAGCGGCACTGGGCAGTTTTGAGGCGGTTTTGGGTCGAAGCCTGTCGCGACGCGAAATGGACGAGTGGGCGGGTCGGGTGATGCGCCAACCTGACGAGCACACCCTGCAAAGCTATTTGCCCTTGTCACAGCTCCCCACCTGGGGAGGGCGTGGTGACCGACCCCAAATCTTGCCCCGCTCGGTCATGCTCAGGGTGTTTGCCGTGGCAGATGGCCCGCAGTCTTGGCGCGTGCTGCCGGGTGGGTTGGCGCGCATCGTGAGCGCAACTTCTGAGATTGCGTCCATGCAGCGCGGGGGCAGCAGTGCCGATGTGTGGGTGATGGCTGATGTCAGCAATGGTGAACAGGTCGATCCCTCCAGTCTGTTAGACGGCAAACTGTCGCCCAGCAACGTTGCCCGCCACAAGCGTTTGGTCACGAGCCGAGCGGCAGAGAACTTGTATTGGCTGGGTCGGTACAGCGAGCGCGCAGAAAACACGGTGCGCTTGTCGCAGTTGACCTTGGAATGCCTGCATGGCGAACACCAGTCGACACAAGCACTGCTGCAATGGCTGAGTCAAATGGCCGTGGCCCATGGTTTGGTGCTGCCAGCCGTGCCCACCGCAACGCAGGCCAGTCGGGTGTTTGAACGCTCGCTGATTGCAGGGCTCGGGGACCCGGGCATGGCCTCCAGCGTGGGGTTTAACTTGAAGGCCATCAAAAATTCAGCCTTCGCCGTGCGGGAAAGGCTTTCACCTGCGCAGTGGGCCACCATCGTGGAAGCGGAGCAGGTGTTTTCGCAACAGTGTGAAGCACACCCTGCTCAAATGGACGGCCAAGGTGATTTGTCCACGCTGCATGCCTTGCGCATTCTGGCGGGGGCAAGCGCCCATTTGGCCGCCATGACTGGAGCCCAAACGGACCGCATGACACGGGATGATGGTTGGCGCTTGTTGAGCATCGGGCGCCATGTCGAGCGCTTGGGGTTTCTGGCAGGAGCGCTGGAATTAGGGCTGTCCAGCGGGAGCTTACAAACCGAGGGAGGGTTCGATGCCATGGTGGCATTGTTTGACAGCACGATCACGTTCCGGGCTCAATTTCAACAAAGCCATGAATTGATTGCGCTGTTGGACTTGCTGGTCATGGACCGCGACAATCCGCGGTCTTTGGCATGGGTGGTTCACACGTTGCGCGGCAGATTGGCCAAATTGGCAGGCAGCGCCCCAACCGAGATCGGAGGACTGGGCTTGAAACTCCCGGACCCGGCAGCCTGGGATTTGGCAGCGCTGTGGTCAATGGACGCCGAACCACTTCCAGAGAAGGATGGGCAGCCCCTCAAAGCACGGGAGTTCCCAGCACTGGCCGCCTTGTTGGAAAGCTGTCGACTGTCTGCATTCCAGGTCTCGGATGACATCAGCGTGACGTACTTTACCCATGCGGCCCCGCCCGAGCAAACAGGAGCAAGCTGATGCGCCTGAGCGTCACCCACGAAACCCGTTACGACTACACACCTGCTGTTGAAACGGCCCATCACTTGGCCTACCTTCGACCTGTTGACACCAGCTGCCAAGTGCTGTTGTCACACACACTGAAGGTCACACCTCAGCCAGATCAACTGACGGAAGTGTTTGATGTGTTCGGCAACACCCGAACTTTTTTTTCACTGCAACTCCCTCACCGGCAGCTTTCGGTGACAGCCCACAGTGAAGTCGAGACGATGGTGCCACCAGCGTTTGCACCACAGTTAAAGTCTTCGCTGTGGGAGCCCAGCCGTGACCTGTTCCGTTACCGCGCGGGCAAGGCCTATGACCGCGCAACCGAGTACGTGTTCGCTTCGCCGTGGATACCTAAACACCCCGACTTTCTGGATTACGCACGTCCCAGCTTTGCACCAGGCGCATCGCTGCTGAGCAGCCTGTGCCATTTGATGACCCGTATCCACACGGAATTTACCTACTCATCGCAAAGTACCGAAGTCAACACGCCCGCCCAAGAAGCCTTGACCCTGCGAAAAGGTGTGTGCCAAGATTTCTCACACATCATGATCGCCTGTCTGCGCAGTTTGGGCTTGCCTGCGCGCTACGTGAGTGGCTACTTGTTGACCGAACCGCCTCCGGGTCAACCGCGTCTCATTGGTGCAGATGCATCTCATGCATGGGTGTCGGCGTATGTCCCAGGTCCGGGGGAAAGCCGCCGAAAGTCGACAGCACCCGTAGCCTCCGACACCGTTGATGGCGCCTGGTTTGACTTTTGCCCCACCAACAATCGGTGGGGAGTGGGTTCCCCTGGCCCTGACTATGTGACCTTGGCAGTGGGTCGTGATTTTGGCGATGTGTCCCCGATGCGTGGCATGATCCATGGTGGTGCAAACCATCAGCTTTTCGTCGGCGTCACGGTGCAGCCGTTACCCCTCGACTCGTCTTGTTGACGTTGCGAAATCCCTTACCTTGAACCTTCACGACTCCACCCACCATGAGCGTTTACGACAAACTCCAACAACTCCACATCGAACTGCCCCCTGTCGCTGTACCTGCAGCGGCCTACGTGCCCTACGTGCAAACGGGTAAGCTCATTTTCTTGAGTGGGCACATTGCCAAAAAAGATGGCAAAGTATGGGTCGGGCAACTGGGTGCCAACATGGGTACAGCAGAAGGACAAGCAGCAGCACGTGCTGTGGCCATCGATTTGTTGGGCACCTTGCACGCGGCCACGGGCGACCTCAATCAGGTCAAGCGCATCGTCAAGGTGATGAGCTTGGTCAATTCAACCGGCAGTTTCACAGAGCAACACTTGGTCACCAACGGCGCCAGCGAACTGCTGGGCGAGGTGTTCGGCTCAGCGGGCGCTCACGCCCGGAGCGCTTTTGGCGTGGCTCAGATTCCTTTGGGCGCTTGCGTCGAAATCGAGCTGATCGCCGAGTTAGTTTGAACCGCGACCTGTCGCCCGTGTCAGTGCAGGGGTGACGGGGGTCGGTGCACCACCTGCACCATCAATTTTGAAGGCGGCAACGATCTGGGTGAGCTGAGAAGCTTGCTCACGCAGGCTCTGAGCAGCGGCAGCGCTTTCCTCGACCAATGCGGCGTTTTGCTGCGTCATTTGATCAAGGTTACCCACCGCATGGTTGACTTCTTCAATGCCGGCGCTTTGTGCGCTGGCTGCCGTCGTGATTTCATTGATGGTGGCGGTCACGTGCTGAACAGACTGAACAATGTCATCCATGGTGGTGCCTGCGTCAGCCACCAACCGAGCACCTGATTCCACTTTGTCTACCGAGGCATCGATCAGTTGTTTGATTTCTTTCGCAGCCTGGGCACTGCGCTGAGCGAGGTTGCGCACCTCGCTGGCCACGACGGCAAAGCCTCGGCCTTGCTCGCCCGCCCGAGCGGCTTCCACCGCCGCATTCAACGCCAAAATGTTGGTTTGAAAGGCAATGCCGTCGATCACGCCAATGATGTCCGCGATCTTTTTGCTGCTGTGGTTGATGTCTTGCATCGTGGCCACCACTTGCGTGACCACTGAACCACCACGTTGAGCGACAGCAGACGCGTTGGCCGCCAGTTCACTGGCTTGGCGGGCACTGCCCACGCTCTGCTGCACCGTGTGGGTGAGCTGAGCCATTGACGAAGAAGTTTGTTGCAAATCGGCCGAGGTTTGCTCCGTGCGGTGAGACAAATCGTTGTTACCAACGGCAATTTCAGCACTGGCCACAGCAATGCTGTCGGTGCTTTGCCTGACTTGCATCACCATGCGCCCCAGCGACTGCGTCATGACCAGCAACGAATGCAACAGCTCGCCAAATTCGTCTGAGCGTTGGACCTGGAACTGCGTTGTCAGATCTCCGCCTGCAATACGGGCTGCCAGCTCATTGGCTTGATGCAAGGGTTGCATGATGCTGCTGATCAACCAACGGGCACCCAACAGCGCAAAGATGATGACCAACAGCATGCCAGCACCCAAGATTTTCAGGGTCAAAGTCATGGCGTTGTGGGTACGCTCTTGCGCCTCTTGTGCTGCTTTTTCTTGCAGTTTGACGAATGCTTTCAAGTTGCCAAGATAGACCGTCACAGCGGGGTTGTATTTGCTTTCAACCAAAGCGCTGGCCTCCGCCAGCTTCCCGTCCGCTTTCAGCTTACGGGCAGCAGAACGGGTGTCCAACACGACCTGCCGACTTTCGGCAATTTTTTTCATTTGTGCCCGGTCTTCGGCACTGAGGTCCATGGCTTCGATCTTCTTTTGGACATCCGTGATCTGCGCACTGGTGGCGGCAATCACATCTTTGAAGGCGGCTTCGATGGCTGTCTCGTTGCTGAGCACAATGGCCTGGGTACGTGCTGCGTTCGCATCGGTCAAGCCTGACCATCGGGTGGCAGCCTCAACCCGAGCAGCCATGGCGGAGGCTTGCGCTTCGCCATCGGCCTGGAGCGCTCCGAGTCGAGACACAGCGAAGAGCGAAATGGCAATCAAAGCTGCTACAAGCAACCCCACCGCCAGCCAAAGTTTCGTCGCGATCTTCAAATTTTTGGATTCCATGATTTCCCCAAGCTCCGCTTCGTTATTGGTATGACGAACCACGTGCACCGTTAGTACGCGAACGGATTATGGTGAATTCAGAAGAACCTCACAGGCGCAAGGATATTATTATTTTTATCGTTTTTTAGCACATAAACTGCACTTGGGAGAATCCAGAATCACTCCACCCGGTACACGCCATGGGGTTTGAACCCGAGGTCAGCCGCCTTCCCTTTTCGGGCACGCGCCGTTTTGGCGTTGTTCAGCGAGCGTATCTCCAAGACCTCTTCACGCTCTTTGCCGCCTCGACCAACGCCAACAATGCGCACGCTGCGGGTATAGGCCACCGCACCAGCCAAGGTGTCTTTGGGTTCCAAATCCATCAAGGTCAAACCGCGACCACCGTTAGGCTGGGCTTTGAGCTCAGCCATGTCAAAGGTGAGTATCCGACCACCCGTTGAAGCGCATGCCACGGACGTGGCCACAGGCAACAAGGCCGGTGCTCCGTTGGCAAGCACGGCAGTCGGGCTGTTGACGCCACTCACGGGTGATGGCCGGAGAACAGACTCACCCTCGCTCAACGTCAGGAACGACTTACCACCTCGTTGACGTGACACCATGTTCTCGACAGTAGCCAAGAACCCATAAGCAGCCGAATTGGACAGCAGCAAGGTTGCGGCGAGCGGTCCTGCAAAGTAATGTTGCAACTGCGTACCAGCCTCCG
>CAZHDP010000200.1:0-6328 GCA_964531605.1 uncultured Burkholderiaceae bacterium
GCGTTTGCAGCATCGAGATCGTATCTTGATTGTGCCTCCAGCATCATGGTTTGGAACGCTTTTTGCCACGCCTTGGCTGCAACCGCATGCAAGACCTCCACAGATTCTGTGGTCACTTCATCTACGTACAGCGACTGTTCAAGAAAGTTACTTTGATCTGTAATGTTCTTGCAAGCGGCAGCCAAATGGTCGTGGACATTGGCCTGCATCTGTTGAACCATGTCACCTAAATCATTGCGTGGTGCAAATCCTTTTGACAGCAACGTTATTTTTCCATCCAATTCCATGGCTGCACCAAGTCGAATTAACTCGTCAAGCACGGCTCGTGGTCTGATGTCGGTGCTGATTTCTGCGACAAGTTGATCAAAGCTGGGTTCATTTTTTGAGCTTTTGAGCAGAACAGATGGATGTCCCTGCTGGTTGGAATAGTCGGGATGTGCAAGCCATCTGGCCACTATTTGCCCAACCATGTTTGGGGATTTGGGCTCAGCTGATGATGCGTCGGGAGACTTACTCACGCTCAATGTGCGTATATCTCTTCGATGTATGCCAGACAAGAGACACAGTGCACTGTCACTGACTTTTGAATGTGATGCACTCAGCTCATCGCGAGCAGCGTCCAAAAACACCCGCTTCAAAGCAGACACAAATGTCGGGTAGGCAATCCCATTGCGCAACAAAAGGCGAACGAGTGGCCTGAGGGTACGCAAAGCGCCCTCTAAGACAATGGTTGACCTTGTTTCTTTGCTCACGTGTTGCAATTTTAAGTGTTGTGGGATATTATTCCACAACATTCAAAAAGACCAATGTTTTGAGTTGTTGAAACAAGACAATGCAGGGGTGGCCAAAAGCCATCGTCTTGTTTTGACTGAAATGTTGATCTCCTAGGGTGCCGACCTTGCGAGGGTCTCTGAGCTTGATGCGTTTTCAACAGCGCAAGGGTGCAGTTGCCGTGTGTACGCAACTGCACCCATCGCTTTCAGCGTTTGTCCAGTGCCAAAGTCACCTTGCGGCAAAACCCATCCATGCGATTTCCCTCCATCCATCTGACCACGGCAACCATGTCGCGTTCTGGGTCTGTCCAGACCAGATTGGCGCCAGCGCCGATGCAGAAATAGCTTGAAGTCGATGCGCTGGGGAACACGCTTTGTGTTCGATTGAGCCAAACCAGCGTGCCGTACCAAGGGGCGATGTCGCAGGGCGTCAGCATTCGACGGACCCAGGCTTCAGACAGTATTTGTCGTTGCCCCACTTTGCCACCATTCAAAAGCATTTGGGCCAGCCGCGCTTGATCGTCACTGCTGATCGAGATGCCGCCACCCCAATGGGTACCCCCTGGAACTGACTGCATGAGCTTGCCGTCAATGGTGACCCAACTGTTGTCGTACCCTTCCCAGCGCCAGTGCTCACTGACCCCTGATGGCCGTGCAATGTGTTCGCGGAAGACGTCTGACAAAGGCTGCCGAAACACATGGAGCAAGGCCAATGACAGCTGGTTGATGCGCACGTCGTTGTATTCCCAAAACGTGCCGGGCGTTTGCAACGGGCGGGCATCACCTTTCACGCCTGTATCGGGGTGACCTGCAGGCCGTTGCGGTTGATAGGGCAGGGTGCGGTAGCGGTCTACTTGGTCTGGCACGCCAAAACAAGTGCCTTCCCATTCACTGGTTTGTTGGAGCAACTGCAGCCAAGTCACGGATTGGTTGTGAGCGCTCTCAAAGCCTATGCCTGGTGCTTTGAGGCGAACGGGTTCGTTCACATCTGGAATGAGCCCCTGGTCATGCGCAACGCCTGCCAACATCGCAAGGTAGGTTTTGGCGACCGAGAACGTCAGGTCTGACCGATGGGGCTCACCCCATTCCATGACCAACTCTCCCCCGATTCTGATGGAGCCTGAAACCGGCCCCCGAGGGTATACCGGACCCAACAGCCGGTTCCAGGGCGCAGGGTCTGCGGCGTGAATCCCCCAGTTATCGCTGTTCTCGCGGTCCCATGGCGTTTCATGCGCGACAGCAAAGTCAACAGCTTGCTGCAGCAATGCTTGGTTGATGGTCATGGTGACGATCAGTCCACCGTCGCACCGGATGCGCTGACCACTTTGGCCCATTTCTCAGTTTCAGCCACCATCACTTTGCCGAAGTCTTCGGGTGTGCCTGAGATCGGAACACCGCCCAACTCAGCGAGCCGGGCGCGCATTTTCGGGTCAGCCAAGGCGCGGTTGACCTCGGCATTGATGCGGTCGATCGCTTCGCGTGGCGAGCCTTTGGGCATGCCTACGCCAAACCAAGCCGTTGCCTCGTAGCCCGCCACCGTATCGCCGACCGTGGGCAGGTCAGGCATAGACGGCTCGCGCCCGGCAGACGTGACGGCCAATGCCCTGATGTTGCCGTTTTTGATGTGTGGCGCCGAAGAGGGCAGGTTGTCAAACAACACTTGGACCTGGCCCCCAATCATGTCCGTCAGTGCGGGCCCCGCGCCTTTGTAAGGCACATGAACCATGTTGCAACCCGTCATGGTTTTGAACAGTTCACCCGATAAATGGGTTGATGTGCCACTGCCCGACGAGGCCATGTTCACCTTGCTGGGATTGGCTTTGCAATAGGCAATGAACTCTGGCACCGTTTTGACGGGGACGTTGTTGGCAATTACCATCACGTTGGGCGTGCGCACCAAGCCTGCGACAGGGGCAACATCCCGAATCACATTGAATGGCAGCTTTTTGTACAGCGACGCATTGATGCCATGCGCAGGATTGACCAGCAGCATGGTGTAGCCATCAGGGGCCGCGTTGATCGCCGCTTCGGTGCCGATGTTGTTACCGCCGCCAGGCTTGTTTTCCACGATGACCTGCTGCCCCAATTTGTCAGTCAACCATTGCGCCATGATCCGAGCCAGCACGTCTGTGGTGCCGCCGGGTGGGTAGGGCACGATCCATTTCACGGGCTTGACGGGGTAGTCTGCCGCTTGGACGGCGCTCAGGCTACAGGTCAGTGCCAACAGCGCCAAGGCTGCGTTTCTCAAGGTTGAGTTCATGGGTGGGTCCTCTTGTCGATGGTCCAATGAAAAAAGCGCTGAGCGTTGCCAGTTGGCAAATCTGCAGCGCTTGTGTGCGAAGGAAGATGCTTATTTCACGGACATGGGGGTGCCGTAGTTGGCCCACTTTTGGCCGTCAAACTTCACCAGTTGCATGGTTTGAAACACGGCAAAATCGTCGGGCTTTGTCTCCGCCACCACACCTGGCAGCATGATGGGCACCTGGATCTTGTTGAGGTTGGCGGCCTGACGCATGATGTTTTCACGTGTGAGGTTGTCGCCAGCCTGTTTCAGCACGTGCTCAACCAACTGGGCAACGGCGTAGGCATAGGTCGCGTTAGCGTCGTCGATGCTCACATCAGGGGCGTACTTTTTGATGAAGGCCAGGTATTCCTTCATCGGTGCATCGTTTTCCCATTGCTTGTCCGTGGCGTCTTTGGTGTACAGCATGGAGATCAAGCCGACAGATTTGTCCAAACCGGCCGGCTTCAGCACGGACCCGACAGACGCAGACACTTGGTTCAGGTAGTGCACTGGCTTCCAGCCCACTTCGTCGACTTTGCGGATGGCTTGTGCCGCAAATTTAGGGGTTGTGATGTTGAAGAAGGTATCGGCACCGGAGCCTTTGAGCGTCACGATCTGTGAGTCGATGGTCGGGTCCGAGACCTCGTACGAGGCCTCCGCAATGATCATGGTTTTGGCCTTGTCGCCCAGGCCATCTTTGAACCCCTTGAGGTAATCCTTACCGTAGTCATCGTTTTGAACCAGCACCGCGATTTTGGCGTTGGGGCGGGTTTTCAGGATGTCAAGCGCGTAGAGCTTGCCCTCGGATTGGTAGTTGGGGTTGAACCCCATCGTCCAAGGGAAGTTCTTGGGGTCGTTCCACTTGGATGCGCCCGTTGCCAAAAAGAGGTGGGGCACTTTCTTGGCATTCATGTACTTGTGAATGGCCGTGTTCGATGCGGTACCCAAGGTGTTCATCAAGAACAATACCTCGTCCTGTTCGACCAAGCGGCGGGTCATCTCAACCGTTTTGGGCGGGCTGTAGGCGTCGTCCAGGCTGAGGAAGTTGATTTTGCGTCCACCTACACCGCCCTTGTCGTTGAGCATCTTGAAGTAGGCGGCTTGCACTTTGCCAATGATGCCGTAGGCAGACGCGGGGCCGCTGTAGGGCACGCTTTGCCCAATTTTGATCTCAGTGTCAGACGCACCTGGATCGTATTTTTTTTGTGCCAAAGCCGTCGATGAAAGGGCCGCAAGTCCCACTGCAACAGAGGCGGCCAAGAGGGTGCGTTTGAGCATGAGAATTTCCTTCAAAAAAAGAGAAACGGGAACTACACAAGAGATCAGGATGCGGGTGCTTTTTTCACTTTGGCCCACATCAGCCGAATGGCACCTGAGATGCCAGTGGGCATCACGTACATGAAGGCAATCAACATCGTGCCGTAAATGGCCCAGGGTGCTGCCTTTGAAATTTGGTCGGCCAGGTTGGGCACAAACTGCACAAAGACGGCACCAAAAACAGCACCAGAGATGGACGCAATGCCCCCGATCACCATGCCCACCATCAGCGTGATCGAGAAGAACACCGAGAAACTGTCGGGGGCCACAAATGCCACCGCAATGGCCCCCAGCCCGCCAGCCACGCCCGTGAAGGCAGCACTGACGCCAAAGGCCAGGCTTTTGTACATGGCGTTGTCGATGCCCATCGAGGCTGCTGCAATGGGTTGATCCCGAATGGCGATCAACGCGCGACCGATGCGTCCACGCAGCAGGTTCCAAGCGAGCCAGAACATGATGACCGTGACCAGCAGTGTGAAGAGGTACAGCCATCGGTCGGGGTTGATTTTTAGACCGAGCAAGGACTCGATGGGGGCATCGGGCTTCATGATGACGATGCCTTGCACGCCGCCCGTCCACTCTTCCAGGTGCTTGTATTTCAGCAGTTGAGGCAGGGCAACGCCCAGCGCAAACGTGGCCAGTGCAAGGTAGTGCCCCTCAAGCCGCAACGCGGGCAACCCGAACAAAAAGCCCGCGACCAGGCAAACGGCGCCTGCCGCTGGAATGGTCAGCCAATAGGGCACGCCATACTTGTCCATGAGGATGGCTGTGACATAGGCACCAATCGCGTAAAACGCGCCATGGCCCAGTGAAATCTGGCCGTTGAACCCGGTCAGTATGTTCAAGCCCAACAGGGCGATCGCGTACACCAAGACCATGGTGACTTGAAAGGTGCTGAAGTTGGACAGAAAAAAGGGCAACGCCGCCGCTGCCAACAGCAGCAACGCCAGCCACATCACTTTGGTGGCAGAGAGGGAGGTGTTTTGCATGTTCATGGCATCAGACCCGGGTCACGATCACTTTGCCGAAGAGACCGGCAGGTTTGACAATCAGCACACCGATGATGAGCACCAGCGCGACGGTCAGCTTGAGTTCGGTGCCGATCAGGTAGGCGCCCACGATGTTCTCCAGCACCCCGACGATGAAGCCTCCCAACACTGCGCCACCAGGGCTGTCGATGCCACCCACGAGTGCGGCAGCAAAGGCGTAGAGCAAGATGCCAGACATCATGTTCGGGTCGAGGAACACGATGGGCGCGACCATCATGCCCGCCGTGGAGCCAATGGCGGCGGCCAAGCCCCAACCGAGCGCCAACATCCATCCCACGCGGATGCCAACCAGGCGGCTGGAGTCTGGGTTTTGAGCCGCAGCTCGCATGGCCAAGCCCAATGGCGTGTAGCGGAAAAAAGCAAACAGCAGCGTCAACACGACCAGCGTGACCCCCACTGCCCCCAATTCATGTGAAGAGATGAAGTGCAGGCCAAAAGGCGGCTCCTTGGGAAAGGGGCTGGGGAACGATTTGATGGTGTAGCTGAAAATCCATCCGGCCATGCTGTTGAGGATCACCAACAGACCAATGAAGACCACCACCACGGTGAGCACAGGGCCTCGCTCAACAGGTCGCACAATGATGCGCTCGATCAGCACCCCCAAAATGAAGGCGATGATGATCGTTGCGAAAAATGCCACCCAGTAGGGCACGCCCGCGTTGATCATGCTCCATGAGATGTACGTGGCGAACATGGCGAGTTCGCCCTGGGCAAAGTTGATGTGGTGCGTGGCTTGGTAGATCATGACCAATGCCAAAGCCACGCTGGCATAAATGCCGCCCGTGGCCAAGCCCGCCACAACCTGATGGATGAAGGTTTCCATGCGTGTGGCTCCTCAATACCCAAGGTACGAACGCCGTACCGCTTCGTTGTTCCGAACTTCTTCGGCCGTGCCCGAAAGCACC
>CAZHDP010000201.1:0-6327 GCA_964531605.1 uncultured Burkholderiaceae bacterium
TACGTGGCCTGTGCCCAAGAGTTGCAGATGCAGTGGTTTGAGCAGGGCGTCCAGATCGACCGGGTGGTCGTGGGCTCGGGCAGTTCGGGCACCCATGGTGGGCTGTTGGCAGGCTTCTTGGGCAACAACATCAACATTCCGATTGTCGGCATTGGGGTGAGCCGGGATCCGAGCGACCAAGAGCCGTTGGTGCACAAAGAGGCGCAGGCGGTGTTCGACCTTCTGGGCATTGCGCAGACCGTGCCGCGTGACAAGGTGGTGAGCGTGGGAGGCTATTGGCAGCCCAAGTATTCGATCCCCAATGCCAAGATGGTGGAAGCGGTGCAATTGCTGGCACGTACCGAATCTATCCTGTTAGACCCTGTGTACACGGGCAAGATCATGGCTGGCTTGATCGGGTTGGCACGCCAGGGTTACTTCAGCCCAGGGGAGCGCATTTTGTTTTTGCACACCGGTGGATTGCCTTCGCTGCATGCGTACGAAAACGAGGTGTTGGGCAAAGCAGCGTTGCCTGACTGACGAAAAAAAAGCCGCCCACGGTGGGGCAGCCTGTTCTTCAACCCCGCAAGGGGGTTGGGTCAGCTCACATGGCTTTTTTGGCCTTGCTCTTGCCCGCTTTTTTACCGCTCTTTTTGCCGGATTTTTTGGCTTCCACTTTGAACGAGGATGCTGTGGCAGAGGGCATCACGGTTTGTGCTGCAGCCGGTGTGGAAATCACCACCATGGGGGTAGCCAGGAACGCAGCACTGACGAGTGCGGAGACGAATTTTTTCATGGTGAGCTCCTCAAGAGATGGGTTAGGTACTGACGTGTTTTTTCAAACGCGTCGGGATTCAGTGTATGCCAATTGGCAGGGGTTTTGAGCAGCTTCTGAACCCTTAAGTGGCACCGAATTCATCGCCCAATTCTTGTGCACGGTGCCGTGCAGCAAACAGCGCTCGGATGAACAGGTCTTTGACTTTGTCGTCTTCCATGGACGTGATGGCTGCGTAGGTCGTTCCACCTTTGGAGGTGACACGTTGGCGGAGCACTTCAGGCGCTTCTTGCGAGTTGCGGGCCAACTCTGTGGCGCCCAAAAACGTGCCCAAGGCAAGTTGGTAGGCCTGGTCGCGAGGGAGGCCCATGTCGGCTCCAGCCTGCGTCATGGCTTCCACAAAATAGAAGACATACGCTGGGCCAGAACCAGAGATGGCCGTCACGGCGTCAAGTTGTGCTTCGGTACTGACCCAGACAGACTCTCCTGTGGTGGCAATGATGGTGTCTACCTGCGCTCGCTCCTCAGAGGTGATGGCGTCGCGCGCGAACAGTGCGGTCATGCCTTTGCCGATCAACGCAGGGGTGTTGGGCATGCTGCGGACCACGCGCTGGGTGCCGAGCCAGGCGGCGATGCTGTCGCTGCGGATGCCTGCTGCCACACTCAGGTGCATGGCGCCGGTCGTGTGTGGCTTGCACTGTTGTGCCGCATCTTTGAAGGTTTGGGGTTTGACGGCCCACACCACCATGGCGGCCTGGGCCAAATCAGGGCCAGGTTCGGCCATGACGTTGACCTTGAACTGTTGGGTCAAGGTGTCCCGCGTGGCTGCATAGGGCTCGACCACCCAGATGTGGTCGGCTGCCATGCCGTTGCGCAACAGGCCGCCGATGATGGCGCTGGCCATGTTGCCGCCGCCAATGAATGCGATGTGAGGGTTCATGTGTCGGTCAATAGGGTTCATGGGGTGAATTCAAAGGCCGCCTCAAACGCCACCAATTGGGTGATTTGGGCGGGGTTGAAATTGTCATCGCTGATGCAAACCAAAGTCTGGCGGCCAGGTTCTCCATTGTGCCCTGGCAGGGTAGGCCCCCAGGCCAGCCCTTCTGTGTTGTCTCGCTTGCTCAGGCCCGTGTGCTTGAAGTCGGCGATCAAGGCTTTGGTCACAGGGCGGAAGCTGCCTGGCGCCAGCACACTTTGCCGCAAGGTATCGCTCGCGTCGTTGACGTTGATTTTGTAAAGCCGCAGGCTGTTGCCGACACCCAGGCTGTAGGACCGTTCAAGCACCAGCATCAGGTGGTCGGTTTGCATCAGTATTTCACTCACGCCGTTGTCGGCATAGGTGCCTGGCACCAACGGCGCCAGAGGGATGGCGTCTGGCACGTAGGCGATTTGCCGCAGGGCTTGCCCAGACCGCGTGTCGAAACAGGTGAAGCGGCACGGACCGCCTGTAGCGCTGACGGTCGGTACCGGGCCGTCTTGTTGCAATGGGCCTTCCATGGCGGCCCAGACGTGTTGACCGTTCGGGGTGATCGCCAACCCTTCAAACCCGAGGTTGTCTCTGGGGCCAAAACCCGGCTTCGCTGCGCTGGACTTCAGGTGGTCAGGGAGGTCGAATTCACGAAGGTGTTTGCCGTCCAGGGTGATTTCTCGGACGAAGGGGTCTAGGCCGAGTTTGGGGTCTCCTTCGCTGCTCCACAGCAGGGTGCGGGTCTCAGGTCGAAAGCGCAACCCTTCCGGGTCTGCCACGGGCCCCAGAGCGGGTTGACGTCCGGCTTTTCTGCTGGGGTAGGTGGAGCCGTCGGGTTGCCGTAACAGCACCACGCTTTGCCATTCCGGGGTGGAGATGCCTTGTGCCGTGACGGTCATGCGGAAGGTGTAGAACCGCGCTGGGTTGATGTCAGAGCGGTCGTCGCTCAAGGCGTACCAGAGGTTGTCCACAGGGTCATGGTCCAACGCCGACAGGCCGCCAATGGTGGTGTGCTGGAACGGCAGGCGGTGAGCTACTGTGGTTTCTCCGATCAACCTGAGCTGGCGCGAGGCGTTGCCTGTGCCGGCGGTGTTGGCGAGCTGTGCGAGTGTTGCCATGGGCGCTGCGTACCCTCCGGCCAAGCTCGCCATGCGCCACAAGGCCGATCGGCGAGAGAGGCTTGGCTCAGGCCTTCTCAGAGGGCTGTGCATTGGCGTACCGCTTTCTCCCACTGGGCCATTCGTTCTTGCGCTCGGTCGCGTGTCCAGGTCGGACAGAAGGTTCGTTCTGCCTGCCAATGTTGTGCAAGCTCGTCGGTATGGCTGTAGATGCCGTGGCTCAAACCTGCCAAGTACGCTGCACCCAATGCGGTGGTTTCGGTCACGGCCGGTCGGATCACGGGGATGCCCAGCAGGTCGGCCTGGAATTGCATCAGCAGGTCGTTGACACAGGCCCCACCATCGACCCTCAATTCGGTGACCGATGCGCCACCGCGCGCAACGGCGTCTTTGCTCATGGCTTCCAGCAACGCGGCACTCTGGAAGGCGATGCTTTCAAGCGCTGCCCGCGCGATGTGGGCGGTGGTCGAGCCTCGGCTCAGTCCCACGATAGCGGCACGGGCCTCGGGTTGCCAGTACGGTGCGCCCAGGCCCGTGAACGCGGGTACAAACATGACCCCCTCTGCATCGGTAACCGTTTGTGCAAGGGCTTGCACTTCACTGCTGCGGTGGATCGCATGCAGGCCATCGCGCAACCATTGCACCACGGCGCCCCCGATGAACACGCTGCCCTCCAAGGCGTAAAGCGCCTGTGTGTCGATTTGCGCTGCGCTGGTCGTGATCAACCCGTTTTCACTGGGGGTGAACCTGTCTCCGGTTTGCATCAGCATGAAGCAGCCTGTGCCGTACGTGTTTTTGACTTGACCGGGTTTGAAACAGGCTTGACCGAACAAGGCACTTTGTTGGTCGCCCGCCACGCCCCCAATGGGGATGGTGCTGCCGAGCAAGTCAGGCTGGCTGTGCCCAAACAGGCTGCTGGAAGGTTGGACTTGGGGCATCAGGCTGTCGGGGATGTCCAGCTCGGCCAGCAAATTGGCGTCCCATTGGTTGCGGTGGACGTCAAAGACCATGGTGCGAGAGGCATTGGTGACGTCAGTGGCGTGAACTCGACCGCCTGTCAGCTGCCAGATCAGCCAAGTGTCGATGGTGCCAAAGGCCAATTTGCCTTGTTCTGCCAAAGCACGGGCACCTGGCACGTTTTCAAGCAGCCATTGGATTTTGGTGGCAGAAAAGTACGAATCAATGCGCAGCCCCGTGGCGCTTTGAATTCGGGTCGCCAGACCCTGCTCGCGCAACTTGGTGCAAGTGGGCTCGCCCCGGCGGTCTTGCCACACGATGGCGTTGTAGATGGGGACGCCGGTGTCTCTGTGCCAGACGACAGTGGTTTCACGCTGATTGGTGATGCCCATCGCTTTCACATCCGCCGCCGTGATTCCGGCTTTTTGCAAGGCTTCGCGAGCGGTGTGGAGTTGGCTGCGCCAAATTTCCATGGGATCGTGCTCTACCCACCCTGGCTGCGGGTAAATTTGACGGAACTCTTGCTGGGCCATTGCCACGATGCGTCCGTCAGCACTGAACACGATGCTGCGTGAGCTTGAAGTGCCCTGGTCAAGGGCAAGCAAGTAGGTCATGAAAAGTCCTGTGAAGGTCAGACGCGAAAGCCTTGGGTTTTAAATTGTTGGCGACTGTATAACGAAACATCGACGATACGCAGAACGTTGTCATTGATCGGGGCACAATCTGCGCATGAACCGCGCTCAATCATTTGAACAGCTCGCACGAACACCGCATTTCGATGTGGCCGTCATCGGGGGGGGCGCCACGGGGCTGGGGGTGGCCCTGGATGCCAGTTTGCGGGGGTACTCGGTGTTGCTGGTGGAGTCGCATGATTTCGCGAAAGGCACCTCGTCTCGTGCCACAAAATTGGTCCACGGCGGTGTGCGTTACTTGGCGCAAGGCAATGTTTCGTTGGTCAGGGAGGCGCTGAGGGAGCGGACATCCATGCTGGCCAACGCCCCCCACTTGGCCAATGCGCTGTCTTTTGTCATGCCCTCTTATCGGTGGTGGGAAACCCCGTTTTATGGTGTGGGTCTGAAGCTGTATGACCTGTTGGCAGGAAAGGCAGGGCTTGGGTCCACGCGTTTTCTGAGTCGGCGTCAGACTTTGGACTGTTTGCCAACGGTGCGGCAAGACGGTCTCAAAGGTGGCGTGATGTACTGGGATGGTCAGTTTGACGATGCACGGTTTGCATTGGCGTTGGCCAAAACGGCAACAGCGGCGGGTGCGTTGGTGATCAACTACTGCGCGGCCACAGGGTTACAACACCACCAAAACAAAGTGACTGGTTTGTGGTGTCAAGACCAGGAAACGGGCGCAGTGCATGCGGTGAATGCACGTTGCGTCATCAATGCTACGGGGGTTTGGGTGGACGAGTTCAGGCAGGCCGATGGCGAGGCGACAGGGCGGCCTGCGTCTGCCATGGTGGCGCCGAGCCAGGGCGTGCATTTGGTGGTGGATGCGTCATTTTTGCCGTCACGTCATGCGCTGATGGTGCCCAAAACGGCTGACGGACGGGTGTTGTTTGCTGTGCCTTGGTTAGGTAAGTTGGTGTTGGGCACCACAGACACGCCCAGAGGAGACGTCGTGCGCGAGCCCAAACCCATGGCCCACGAGGTTGACTTCATATTGAGTGAGTCTGCGCGCTACCTCAGCCGAGCGCCTCAACGCTCAGATGTGAAAAGCATTTGGGTGGGCCTGCGGCCATTGGTCAAACCACCCGAAGAAGATGGTCAAGCCACCAAAAGTTTGAGCCGGGAGCACACGGTGCTGATCGGTCGCAGTGGGTTGGTGACGGTCACGGGGGGGAAGTGGACCACTTACCGGGCCATGGCCGAAGATGTTTTGAACCAATGCGTTGAAGCCAAGTTGTTGGCGTCGGGAAGACCTTGCCAAACGGCAAGCCATGCATTAGTGGGTGGGCGTATCGCTGCCGAGACTGGCACGCCAGTCAGCGCTGCACCTGGTTTGCACCTGTATGGCAGTGAAGCCACGCGCGTCGCCAGCCTTCCTGGCCACGAGGTGCTGCTTGCGGTGGGTTTGAGCGAAGCCATGGTGCGCTTTGCTGTCAGGCATGAACATGCTCGAACTGTGGAAGACGTGTTGGCGAGGCGGTCACGGTTGTTGTTTTTGGATGCCGCTGAGGCAGAGCGTGTGGCAGAGCGTGTGGCCAACCTCCTCAAGGAAGAAGGCATTGCAGACCCACGGTTGGATGAGTTTGTGGTGTTGGCGCATCAATACCGAACACTTCCCGTGTGAATTTGCGTTTCAGGCGTTTGACTTTGAAAAAAGCCT
Organism: uncultured Burkholderiaceae bacterium; assembly: GCA_964531605.1. GTDB lineage: Bacteria > Pseudomonadota > Gammaproteobacteria > Burkholderiales > Burkholderiaceae_C > Defluviibacillus. The sequence continues at coordinate 6,131 of CAZHDP010000201.1, forward strand.
GTGCCATAATTAAAGGCTGCGCTGTAAAAAGCCAAGGCAAGAGTTTTTATCCGCCCAACAACTGCTCAGTGAATGGTTTGCTGAGCAGGCAACGGGCCCAAGACTGACTGAAAACCGGATTCCCGTGAGGGGTGGTGTTCAGTGCAAGTTGGGAATATTGAAATGATCCAAACTGAATCTCGGTTAGAAGTTGCCGA
>CAZHDP010000202.1:0-6306 GCA_964531605.1 uncultured Burkholderiaceae bacterium
GATTTCTCCCATTGCGCTGGCGTCGTGAACTTCGACCACCGACACATCCTTGGGGCCAATGCCTGCTTGTTCGTAGGCCATGCGTCCGGCGCGCAAGCACACGGCCTGGTCAAAGGCTGTTGGGGACCGAGGGGTGGCAGTGGCAATGGCCGTTGCCGCCACGCGTATGGCCCGACGGCGGTCGATGCCAAGCCGCTTGATGCCTTCTTCGGTACACACAATGACCGCCGCAGCACCATCGGACAGCGGCGAGCACATTGGAATCGTCAGGGGATAGGTGATGGGCGCTGCTGCCAACACCTCTTCAATCGTGAACGCCTGGCGGTACTGCGACAGCGGGTTGTGGACCGAATGCATGTGGTTCTTGGCGGCCACCGCAGCGATCTGGCGTTGGGTGGTGCCGAAGTTCTTCATCCAGAATCGGCACATGGCGGCGTAGATGGCCATGAAGCGGCTGTAAGGGCGGTCTGACTCACTGCCCTCGGGCACTTCGACGCCTTCGCCCAATGCCAGCAGGCGCGACGCGTTTTCCTCGGCTTGCGTCACGTCCCAGCCCCCCTCAAACAGCGCAATGGAACGCTTTTTGTCGGCGATGTTCATCTTCTCAGACCCCAGGGCCAGGGCCACGTCGCAGTCGCCTGCGCGCAGAGCCTGCACGGCCAACTGAAATGCGCTTGTGCCCGAGGCGCACGCGTTTTCGACGTTGTATACCGGCAAGCCCACCAAGCCGAGGTGGGCGAACACCACCTGACCGGGAATGGCGTGTTGACCCTGTAGTGGGCTTTGCGTCACGCCTGAGTAGAAGGCGCGCTGAATGTCCTGCTTGGCTACGCCAGCATCTTTCAAAACGGCTTGAAAGGCCTCATCCGCGAGAGATGCGACGGTGCTGTGGAGGTGCCGTCCGAATTGCGTCATGCCAACGCCAACAATGAAAATGTCTTTGTTCATGGGGTGATAGACTGTTTTTCAACAGCTGCTTATTGGTACCAAAATGTTTAAATTGGTACCATTGCAACAGATGCACTAATACGCCGTCAATCTCGGGGAAACCCTTGGTTGCACGACGCCGTCCTCAGAGTGACCTCCCGTTATGCGAACAACTCGCTCCCAAGAAGAATTCCTGACTGAACTTGCCGACCTGATCAAAAAGGAGGGCATTGCATCGTTGAGCGTTGCTGAAATCGCAGCGCGGCTGCACTGCTCGCGCAGGCGTCTTTACGACGTGGCGGCCACAAAAGAGGGGCTCTTGTTCGAGGTTGCGAAATGGCAGTTTCGGGATTCGCTCGCGGCCGGCGACAAGGCCGCAGCGGCAGAGGCTGACCCCGCGCGCCGTCTTATGGCTTACCTTGGGGCTGGGTTGCGATCCGCTGAAAATTTGGGCGCTGGATTTCTGGCTGATTTACAGCAGTCCGACGAGGGACGTGCGCTGTTCGACGAGTTCCAATTGACCCGCTCAAAAGGCGCTCGCGAGATCCTTGAAGCGGGTGCCCGCATGGGAGAGTTCAAGCCGCTGAACTTTGACGTGGTCACTGAAGTTTTGCTGGGTGCTGCAACAAGGCTGCGCAACGCGGACTTTTTGCGCCGCGTGAATTTGAGCATTCCTGAGGCATTTGGAGAAGCCTACGCGCTTGTGTTGCAGGGACTGCTAGTTCAACCCGAAGTAACAAAGCCTCGGGCAACGCGGCGCAAGACGCCCGGCCCATGATGCGGCGCGGGTACGCGGTGCAAAATCTTCGCCTCGCATTGACCCATCACGATTTCCGATGCCCCCATGTCAATCTGGGCCTGCACGGTTGAGCGGCATTACCTTACAGTCTGCAACATCACATTGTTGGAGTCTGGCTCATGGACATTGACGTCCTTGTTATCGGCGGCGGCAATGCCGCCCTGTGCGCGGCTTTGATGGCACGCGAAGCCGGTGCGAGCGTGCTGTTGCTGGAAGCCGCACCACGTGAATGGCGTGGCGGTAACTCCATGCACACGCGCAACCTGCGTTGCATGCAGGATGCGCCGCAAGACGTGCTGACCGAGGCCTACCCCGAAGAAGAATTCTGGCAAGACCTGCTCAAGGTCACGGGTGGCTTGACCAACGAGCATCTGGCCCGGCTGACGATCCGCGAGTCCAGCACCTGCCGTGACTGGATGCGCAAGCATGGGGTCCGCTTTCAGCCCTCGTTGGCGGGCACCCTGCATTTGTCGCGCACCAATGCGTTTTTCATGGGCGGCGGCAAGGCCTTGGTCAATGCCTACTACCGCAGCGCGGAGCAGTTGGGCGTTCAAATTCGTTACGAATCCCCGGTGGACAAGTTGGAGTTGCAAGACGGCCGTTTCGTTGCTGCCCATGTGGGCAGCGAGCGCATCACGGCCAAATCCTGTGTGCTGGCCGCTGGCGGTTTCGAATCTAACCGTGAGTGGTTGCGTGAAGCCTGGGGTCAAAATGCACAGGGCGAGTGGCCAGCAGACAACTTTTTGATCCGTGGCACGCGCTTCAACCAAGGCGTGTTGCTCAAGCAAATGATGGCACTCGGGGCCGACATGATCGGTGACCCGACCCAGGCCCACATGGTGGCGATCGACGCCCGCGCACCCTTGTACGACGGTGGCATTTGCACCCGCTTGGATTGCGTCTCGCTTGGCGTGGTGGTCAACCGCGAAGCCCGTCGCTTCTACGATGAAGGCGAAGATTTTTGGCCCAAGCGTTACGCCATCTGGGGGCGTCTGGTTGCCCAGCAACCGGGGCAGGTGGCGTATTCCGTCATCGACGCCAAAGCCGTCGGTCGTTTCATGCCGCCTGTTTTCCCAGGTGAAAAGGCCAACACCCTGCCCGAACTCGCCCGCAAGATGGGCGTGGACGAGGCGACTTTCATGCAAACCATCCAGGACTACAACGCGGCTTGTCGCCAGGGCACGTTCGACCACACGGTGCTTGACGATTGCCACACCGAGGGCATCAGCCCCGCCAAAACCCATTGGGCACGCCCCATCGACACGGCGCCGTTTTACGCCTACGCCGTCAAGCCAGGGGTGACCTTCACCTACCTGGGGCTCAAGACCGATGACACGACCGCGGTGCACTTCGGGGGGCAGCCCAGCCCCAACCTGTTTGTGGCGGGCGAGATGATGGCGGGCAATGTGCTGGGCAAGGGCTACACCGCAGGTGTGGGCATGTCGATCGGCACCGCTTTTGGCCGGATTGCAGGTACCCAATCGGCTGCTTCGGCACTGTCTGCGTCACCAGGCGCTATGAAAAATGAAGCAAATGCCAGCAAGCAAGAGGTGGCCGCATGAACACGCTTGACGCCTTGACCCGTGATGCCCGCGCCCTCGCCGCTGGCGAAGTGGTGCTGAGTGCCCCTGAGGCAGAGGTCGCCCGCCAGATGCAGGTCTGCAACGCCTGCCGCTATTGCGAAGGCTTTTGTGCCGTGTTCCCTGCCATGACGCGGCGTTTGGAATTTGGCAAAGCCGACATCCACTTTCTCGCCAACCTGTGCCACAACTGTGGTGCTTGTTTGCATGCGTGCCAGTACGCGCCACCGCACGAGTTCGCGATCAACGTGCCCCAGGCCATGGCCACCGTGCGTGGCCAGACCTACGCCGATTACGCTTGGCCGCCTGCGCTGGGTGCGTTGTACCAACGCAGCGGTTTGACCGTGGCGTTGGCACTGGCGGGAGGCTTGGCGGTGTTTTTGTTGATGACCTTGGCCCTGAACGGCACCTTGGCCGGGGGCTCGCCTCAGGCCAATTTCTACGGCATCTTTCCGCACAACCTGCTGGTGTCGATGTTTGCGCCGGTGTTCTTGTTCGTCGTGCTGGCCTTGGGCCTGGGCGTGCGGCGTTTCTGGCGCGATGTGACACCTGCAACCTCGGGTGCGTCTCTCACCAGCGACGCTGCCAGCGAGACCACAGGCCAGGTGCTGACCTTGAAGTACCTGGACGGTGGGCACGGTGACGGCTGCAACAACGAAGACGACGCCTACACCCATGCGCGTCGGCGGGCCCATCACCTCACCTTCTACGGCTTCATGCTGTGCTTTGCGGCGACCAGTGTGGCCACGGTGTACCACTATGTCTTCGGTTGGGCCGCGCCGTATGACTTGCCCAGTGTGCCCAAGGTGTTGGGCGCCGTCGGTGGCGTGAGCTTGTTGTTGGGCAGCGCGGGCTTGTTCCGCCTCAACCTCAAGCGCCACCCCGCACAAGGCGACCGCGCGCAAAAGGCCATGGACCATGGTTTCATCGCACTGCTGTTCCTCACCAGCCTGACCGGCCTGCTGTTGTGGGCTGCCCGTGGTGCCGCTGTCATGCCGGCCATGCTGGCCGTGCACTTGGGGGTGGTGATGGCCTTGTTCGTGACCCTGCCTTATGGCAAGTTTGCCCATGGTATTTTCCGTACAGCAGCGTTGCTGCGCAACGCGGTAGAAAAGCGCCAACCCAGCCGGTTGCAACTGGGCAGTGATTGACCTGCTGCACCCGATGCCCCAAGACCCTCGAACCAGGAGACCCCATGAGTACCCAACCTTCCCAGCCCGGTGTGTTGAACATCCCCAGCATGCAAGGCCGTTGCAGCGATGCCGAATGGCAGGCCCGCGTTGACCTGGCGGCTTGCTACCGCTTGGTGGACTTGTACGGCATGTCCGACATGATGGCCAACCACATCTCCGTGCGGGTGCCAGGTGAAGACGGCGCCTTCCTGATCAACGCCTACGGCATGATGTACGAAGAGATCACCGCCTCCAGCCTGATCAAGGTAGACCATGAAGGCAACATTTTGTCTTCCCCTGATTTTTGTGACTTGAAGTACGGCGTGAACCGCGCGGGCTATGTCATCCACAGTGCGGTGCACGAGGCGCGCCCTGAGGTGGCTTGTGTGATCCACACCCACAGCTGGGCGTCGATGGCCGTGTCTGCGCTGGACTGCGGCATGCTGCCCCTCACGCAGACTGCCATGCGTTTTCTGAAGATCGGGTACCACGAGTACCAGGGCGTCGTGCTCAACACCGACGAACAGGCGTCGCTCGTGGCCGACCTGGGTACGAGCGAGGCCTTGATCCTGCGCAACCACGGCGCGTTGACCGTGGGCCGTACCGTGGGTGAGGCCTTCAACTGGATGCACCGTGTCGAGTTGTCCTGCCGCGCGCAGATCGGCGCCATGTCTTGTGGCACGCCTTTGCGTGCTGTGCCACCACAGGTGTTGGAAGAGACCTGGAACAACTACCAGCCCAGCACGCGCCGCCCCTATGGCGTGATGGAATGGCCTGCCTTGCTGCGCAAGCTGGACCGCATGGACCCGAGTTACCGCAGCTGACGCGGCTTACTGCAATGCACCTGGGACTGACGGGCAGGCCACATGCCCGAGGTCTTTCCACCTTTCGGAGACATGCATGCCTTTGACACCTCTCACCCGGTCGGCCTCTCGCCGCAGAACTTGGCTGGCGCAATGGGCGCTGGCCTGCGGCGTGGGCGCACTGGGCCTCACGGCCGCGCCAACGTGGGCTCAGGCGCCAGCCTTCCCTTCAAAAGCCATCACCCTGGTGGTCCCGTTCGCCCCTGGGGGCAACCTTGACGTGGTGGCCCGTACCGTGGCCCCGGCCCTGGAGCGTGCGCTGGGGCAATCGGTGGTGGTCGACAACCGGGCGGGTGCGGGCGGTGCCATTGGTGCAGCGGCCGTTGCCCGAGCCCAGCCAGACGGCCACACGCTGCTGGTGACCACCCCCAATGCGGTGGCTGTGCTGCCCCAGATGACCAAAACGCCTTACCAGCTGTCGGCTTTTCAAGCGGTGGGTTTGGTGGCCACCACACCGCTGGTGGTTGTGGTCAAAGCCTCGTCGCGGTTCACGGATGTCAAAGCACTGTTGGGTGAGGCCGCCGCCAAACGGGGGCAGGTGTCGGTGGGGCATGCGGGCCCTGGCACCACCAGCCACATTGCGGCACTGCAATTGGAGTCTGCGGCCAACGTCGACTTCAACACCGTGCCTTACAAAGGCGCAGCACCGGCCCTGGTGGATTTGATCGGTGGCCAGATCGACATGGTGGTCGATCAGTTGACCAGCTCCTCCACGCAATTGCAGTCGGGCGCCTTGCGAGCCCTGGCTGTAATGTCCCGCGAGCGCGACCCCAACCTGCCCCAGGTGCCCACGTTGCGCGAAGCCGGGTTGGCGAACTTTGAGGCCACCACGGCCACAGGTTTGCTGGCACCGGCCAACACGCCCAAAGCCGTCATCGACGCCCTGAACACGGCACTGCGCAAAGCCTTGAGCGAAGACGCTGTCAAAGCCCGTCTGGCCCAGCTCGGCAGCCCCGCTCGCCCGA
>CAZHDP010000203.1:0-6306 GCA_964531605.1 uncultured Burkholderiaceae bacterium
CAGGCCGAGCTGCATCGCATGGCGCTTGCTCACAGACGGCGCATCGACAAACAGCAGCCAGGCCATCATGCGCTGAACGTATTCCAGCTCCAGGTCATACGGCTCGTCCATGCGCATGCTGCCCTGAATCCAGGGCGTGCCCAAATGCAGGCTGCGCACACCCCGGTAGTCAGAGTAATGGACTTCGGGCAAGTCGTCGTCGGAATCGTTCATGGGCCTAGCATTTCAGATAGAGACCCAGCACCTCGCGCCATTGCGCCAGTTTCTGGGAAAAAGGGACCGACGCATTCGCCGGGCTGGTGGAGGGCAATTGGTGCACGGGCAAACCCAAGGCCTGTGTGTGGCGGTGGTGCTTGTAACTTTCGCCCCCGTTGTGCAACACCGCTTGCAACGATGGGCAACGTGCACGCAATCCTGCCAAGTCATTGAGCACGGCATGTTTGATGTTGGCATCGAGGCTACCCGCGCGTTCGCAAGCACCATACACATCCCACAGACCTGCACCGTGCGACAGCAGCCAATCGCTTCTTTTTTGATAGCAAGAAGTGGCCGTCAAACCTGCGGGATTGGCCAAAACAGTCATCAAGATCGGCCAAAAATGATTGCGGGGGTGACCGTAATACTGTTGAGCCTGAAGCGAAGCTGCGCCAGGAAAACTCCCAAGGATCAGCACACGACAATCGGGCGCAACCAGCGCAGGCAAGCCCCGCAAGGTGGGGGCTTGAGGGCCAACGGTCATGCCCCGACAGCAGGGTCGGCAGCCTCGTTGTTCAAACGCAGGCCTTTGGGCAAAGGGAATTTCACGGTTTCTTCGATGCCTGGCATCTTGCGGACCGACACGGCGCCCAGCGCCTTGATGCGGTCAATGACCTGCTTCACCAAAATCTCGGGGGCTGACGCACCTGCGGTCAAGCCAACTCGTGTCTTGCCCTCGAACCACGCGGGCTGTAATTCGTCAGCGTTGTCCACCATGTGGCTCTGCGTCCCCAATTTGCGGGCCACCTCGCGCAAGCGGTTGCTGTTGGAACTGGTTGGGCTGCCCACCACGATCACGATGTCCACCTGCGGCGCCAGCACCTTGACTGCGTCTTGGCGGTTCTGCGTGGCGTAACAAATATCTTGCTGCTTGGGCTCACGCACGTTCGGGAAGCGCGCCTTCACGGCCGCCGAAATCTCTGCAGCATCGTCGACACTGAGCGTGGTCTGCGTGACCACCGCCAACTTTTCTGTCTGGCGAGGCGAGATACGTGCCACATCAGAGGCGTCTTCGACCAAGTGGATGCCATCGTCAAGCTGCCCCATGGTGCCCTCCACCTCGGGGTGCCCTTTGTGACCGATCATCACAAACTCGTAGCCCTCTTTGTGCAACTTGGCCACTTCCACATGCACCTTGGTTACCAACGGACAGGTCGCATCGAAAATCTGAAACCCCCGCGCCTTGGCCTCGTTCTGGATCGCCTTGCTGACCCCATGCGCGCTGAACACCAGCGTCGCTCCCTTGGGCACATCGTCCAGTTCTTCGATGAAGATGGCGCCTTTGGCCTTGAGGTCATTGACCACATAGGTGTTGTGCACAATTTCGTGCCGCACATAAATGGGGCGGCCAAATTTTTGCAAGGCCCGCTCCACGATGTCGATGGCGCGGTCTACCCCGGCACAAAAACCTCGTGGCTCGGCCAGCACAATTTCCACATCGTCCTGGGGGCTGGCCATGCTCACAACACCCCAATCAGTTTGACTTCAAACGTCACAGCTTGCCCTGCCAAAGGGTGGTTGAAATCAAACAACACCGCTTGCCCAGTCGCATCGTCGCGCACCTGGCGCACGGCACCGGCATAGCTCCCCTGGCCGTTGGGCGCAGGGAACTGCACCACATCGCCGACCTTGTACTGTTCATCAGGGTCTCCAAACTCGTTGAGCAGCTTGCGGGCAACCCACTGCACCATGTCTTCGTTGCGAGGGCCAAACGCTTCACCCGCTGCAAGGTCAAATTGGGTGTGCGTGCCCTCGGGCAGCCCCATCAGGCGTTGTTCAACAGCGGGTGACAGTTCACCGGTGCCCAGCGACAGGGTGGCAGGCTTGTCATTGAACGTGTTGATGATCTCGCCCGCTGGCCCACTCAAACGGTAGTGCAAAGTCAAAAAAGAACCCTCTTGAACAAGGGGAAGGTCATGGGCGACGTCAGCAGACGTAGAGGACTGGGCAGAGGTGGTCATGAAAGTCTCGATAAACTGCCCCGTATTGTAGAAACCCCGACCCATGGCCTTCAAAGACCTTCCTGCCGACATGATGCCCCGCGAGAAACTGCTCGCCAGGGGCGCTGGCGCGCTGAGCGACACGGAGCTGCTGGCTTTGCTGCTGCGCACGGGCATCGTGGGCAAAAGCGTGTTGCACTTGGCAGAAGAGCTGCTGGCCGACCCGAGTACGCACCCCAACGGCTTTGGCGGCATCGCGGGCCTGCTCAACGCCAGTGCGGAGGACCTGTACCGCATCAAAGGCCTTGGCCCCGCCAAACGGGCAGAGCTGGTGGCCGTGATGGAGTTGGCCCGCCGTGCGCTGGCCCAGCAGTTGAAAGCCCGCGAGGTGTTCAGCTCTCCAGATGCCGTCAAGCACTACTTGCAATTGCATTTGGCCGCCCGACCCTATGAAGTCTTTGCCGTGTTGTTTTTGGACGCCCAAAACCGCATGCTGGCCATGGAAGAGTTGTTTCGTGGGAGCCTGACACAAACCAGTGTCTACCCGCGAGAAGTGGTGCTGCGTGGCCTGCACCACAACGCCAATGCCGTGGTACTGGCACACAACCACCCCAGCGGTGCCGTGCAGCCCTCACGCGCTGACGAGTCCCTGACCCAAACCCTGAAAGCGGCCCTCGGGCTGGTGGACATTCGAGTGCTTGACCATGTCATCGTGGCCCCCGGACAAGCCTTGTCCATGGCCGAGAAAGGCTTGCTGTGAGCACGATGAAGGCCAAGTCCTTGCAAGACCTGAAGCACATCCAGACGGCAGTGGCCCAAGCACAGGCCAAAGCTGCGGCGGAGGCGGCGGCTCGGCAACTGGCAGCACGGCAAGCCGAGGCGAACCAAAACCTGTTCGTGCGTGCGGCGGGCGCAGTGCAACCCTTGCCTTTCAAAAAAGCAGTCGTCTTGCCCACCACACGGCCATTGCCCGAACCCAAACAACAGTTGCTCGATGAGCAGGCCGTGCTGCGCGAAGCCATCAGCGACGAGTTCGATGTGAGCACCCTGCTGGAAGTCGATGACACCCTGAGCTTTCGGCGCCCCGGCATCGGCACCGACGTGACGCGCAAACTGCGCAAAGGCGACTGGACCATCCAGCGCGAAATCGACTTGCATGGTTTGCGTCGAGAAGAAGCCCGCGAAGCACTGGCAGCCTTCATCCGCGAGGCCTGCAAGCAGGGGCTGCGCTGCGTACGGGTGGTCCACGGCAAAGGCTTAGGCTCGCCGGGCAAGACGCCGGTGCTCAAAGGCAAAGTGCAAAGCTGGCTGGTGCAAAAGCAAGAGGTGCTGGCCTTCGTTCAAGCCCGCCCGGCGCATGGCGGCGCAGGCGCGTTGGTGGTGTTGTTGCGGCCCACGCCGCTCTGAAGCTCTCCTGAAAAATCCTTAAAGCTGCGAAATTTGCGTTCAACGCAGCGGTGGATACTCGTTTCATTTTTATAAATGGGTAAATTTCCCATTTATAATTTCGACATGACATCCCTGCATCTGCCACGTCAGACCGTGCTGCCTTTGGCGTTGGCGATCATGCGTCCACTGGTCACCTGGCTGTTGCGCTCTGGCATTGGTTACGGTGAGTTCTGCTCAGCCCTGAAAGCTTTGTTTTTGGAATGTGCACAACAAGAGCAAACCCGTCGCCAAGGCAAGCTGACAGACTCTGCGCTGAGTTTGCTGTCTGGTCTGCACCGCAAAGACGTGCGCGGCATGCAGTCCACGGCTGCAAACAAGGCTGAAAAGGCGGCCCAGCTCACCCCTCTGAACACCAAGGCCACACCGGCCAACCAGGTCTTGACACGCTGGCTGGCAGACGGGCTGCCACCCACCCTGCCAACACAAGGCCCGGCCCCCTCATTTGAAGCATTGGCGAGGTCGGTGTCGAAAGACATCCATCCCCACACGGTGTTGAAGGAGTTGCAACGGCTAGGGCTGGTAGACGAACACAACAGCCACGCCACCCTGAAAGCCGAGGCCTTCATGCCCGATACGCAACACCAAGAAGCCCAACAGCTGTTCGCCAGCAGCGTCGCTGACCACCTGTGTGCGGGTGTGCACAACCTGACGGGATCAGACGGCAAAAAGTTCATGGAACAAAGCGTTTTTGCCGATGGCCTGAGCGAATCTTCCGCGCAGGCCTTGGCGCAGCTGGCCAATGACTTGTGGCGACAAGTGCTCACCGCCATGGTGAAAGCCGCCGTTCCCTTGTGTGAACGCGATGAACCCCTGGGCGGCAGCTACCGCCTGCGTTTAGGCATGTTTTGCTGGAGCGCCGACACAGACACCCATTTGACCGAGGAACCCCTGGCATGACGCCTCGTTTGCATCTCAGCGCCTTTTTCAGCGCCTTTTTGTGGCAGTCGATCGTTGGCATCACTCTGGTCTTTGCCGCTTTACTGGTGGCGTGCGGAGGCGGCAACGTCGCCGGTGTCGGCAGCGGGGGCAGTGGCTTGGCCCAAGGCAGTGTCAGTGGGTTTGGAAGCGTCATCGTCGATGGCGTGGAATACGACAACAGCGCGGTCACGGCCCAACAAACCCATGCAACAGGGCAACTCGGACCGGTCGAACTGAAGCTGGGTCAACAAGTGCGCATGGTCTATACCGTGAGCGACACCACCACAGCCGCCCCTGTTGCCATCAGCGTGCAAGTGTTGCCGCTGTTGCAAGGGCCTGTCACCAGCGCCTTGGACCGCAATGGCTGGATGCAAGTGATGGGCCAGTGGGTCCGTGTGGTGAAGCGCAATGACGACATCAGCCGCCTGGGCTCGACCAAGCTCGCAGGCTACACCGCCGACAAAGACATCGCGATCCAGGATGAAGTGTTGGTGCACGGTGCATGGGGTTGGGACGGCAGCAAATCTGCGTACGTGCTCGTGGCCACATTGATCGACAAGGCAGCAACAGCCTCGGACCCTGTGCAGCTCAGCGGCGTGGTTCAACAGCTGAGCGGCATGCAGTTCCGATTGAATACTGCAGATGGCCTCCTGGTACAGGCAAGCACGCTGCCAGAGGGCGTGGTGAATGGCCAAGTCGTGCAATTCTGGGCGACCCGGGCCACGCTGGCCAACGCAGTGTCGACAGGCCAGGTGCTGACCGTGGGCGCGGTGAGCAGCGACACCAGCACGCTGAGCACCGCATTGGCAGGTCGCCAGCAGGCCACCCTCAGCGGCCAAGCCACGGCCTACGACCCCGTGGCCCGCCGTGTGCAGGTACAAGGCATCTGGGTGCAATTGAGCAACGACATGGCGGTAGACACCGCTGCACTTGCCCGTGGCGAGTTCGTGAGCCTTAAGTTGCAACCCGTCACGGGGGGAGGGTCCCCTGTGGCCAGCAGAGCCACCTTGCGGCCCGACCCCAATGGCCCCACCGACCTGGGGGCAAGCACCGTGCTCAAAGGCAACCTGACCGGTATCGACTGGCGCGCCAGCCCTGTGGCGTTCACACTGCGTGGCAGCAAAGTGCTGGCCCCCACTGCAGCCATTGCTGCGGGATGCAGCGCGTTCGATCCCACAGCCACCGTGTACGTGCAAGTTGTCGGGACCCTCCCCAGCGCCAGCGATGTCGTCACGGCAGCCAGCGTGACGTGCAGCGCGCCACAACCACCACCTTCACCCAAGGTCACAAACCTGCGTTGACAGGTCAGACCACTCACCCCGTTTTTTCACCACAACAGTTCAGAGAGGAACACCATGCGCACCCCGACACACCCCCTTCCACACGCCCCCCACGACCACGACCTGGGTCTTGCCCATGACCTGCAAACCCTGGCCCTGCAAACGGCCCAACGCCGACAACTGCTCAGCAGGCTGATGGTCGGGGCACTGGCCCCTTTGCCCTTGATTGGCTGTGGCGGTGGTGGCGGTGCGGTGTCAAGCACCACAGCCTCCACAAGCACTGCGACCACGGCGACAACGACTACGGCGACCACAACCACCACCGCAACGACCACGCCGCCGGTCACGGATCCGCCATCCACCACGGCGCCGCCCACCTCCGCCCCGATCGCCACCGGCACCACCCCCCGTCCCGGCCAGGTGGCCCCGCCCACCACGCGCCCGGCGCGCCCGATCCCGGTGCC
>CAZHDP010000204.1:0-6289 GCA_964531605.1 uncultured Burkholderiaceae bacterium
CAGATGCGCCAACTGTATGCCCAGCCCTTGAGCGAAAAACAACGGACTGATCTGGACAAAATTCGCATCGCCTACAGCGTCCGGCAGTTCGATGCACTTCGTGAAGCCAACAACATCTCTGGCGCCTACGACGTGCTCACACCCTTGATCTCGGAGCGGCCCGACGACATCTCATTGCAATTGGCACTGGCGAGGCTGTATGGCAGTGCGCGTGAATACAAGGATGCATTGGCATGGTATGACTACGCGCTCCAGCGCGAACCAGACAACCTCGATGCGTTGATTGCCGCCGCTGGCGCGGCCTTGGCCGTGCCCAACTTGGCGTATGCGGAGTCGAGCATCCACAACGCCATGCAATTGGCGCCAGAGAATCCTGCTGTGCTGACGGCGCTGGGAAAGCTTTACCGAGCCCAAGGCAAGACCAAGCTGGCAACCGAGACATTTCAGCGTGCATTGTTGGCAGAGCAAGGCAGCTCGCGACAAATGGTCAGCGGCCCGCTGGGCATGAAGCTGATCAATTACACGCTGCCAACCGCTGACGGGGCCAACAATGGAGGCTTGTTCAACAGCCTGAACCCTTCAGCGCCGGTCATACCCAGGATCGTTCCGCCGGCACCTGGCACCAGAGGACTCGGGAGCAACATCACGCCAAGAAGCACAAGCCGTCCGTTCAGTGGCAACGTGAGCAACACTGCGCCTGCCCTCGCGCACATCAACGAAGGGCAACCTTCGCGTGAGGCTGCGCTGGTTGTGGCCCAGCCCTCTGCCCTCGCTGGCAACATCATGCCGGTGCAGTACACCTATCCTCAAGGCGGACGACCACAAGGCAATGTGGAAATCCTGCCCGCTCAGACACTGCAAAACGGGTCAGGCTACCGCACGCAGCAGCCTTTGAGGCAGCTGCAAATGATCCAGGCAGACACCGGCGGCGCGGTGACACCTTATCAGACGAACTACCCGTCGAACTACCCTTCGAATCAGCCAGCACTGCAGTCAATCTCAGCCACGTCCACTGTTGGTCAAGTGTCTTCTTTGCCTCCCATGGGCCTGCCGGGTAAGACGCAAGTGGTGACGCCGTCCAGAGAAACCGTGGCGCTGAGCGAGGAAATAGAAGAGCTCAAAGCACAGCGCTCAGGGTCGGCCATGGGTGGCGGTTCTTGGCGCAGCCGCAGTGGCGACTCGGGTACCAGCTCGTTGTCAGACCTCAGCACCCCCGTTGAGACACGTTTTCCTGTGGGTGACGGCGGGCACATGGTGCTGCGCGCAACGCCTGTTTTGCTGGATGCAGGACAAATTTCGCGAACTGACCTCAATTCAGCCCAGCGTTTTGGTACCAATGCCTTCGCTGCATCGAGCGCATTCACCAGTGCCAATCGCAATCAACAGGCAACAGGCATCGGCTTTGGTGTCGGCTATGAAAGCCTCAGGCTCAAACTTGATGTGGGCAACACACCTGCTGGCTTCAAAGTAGTCACCGCCGTCGGCGGCGTGGCTTACAACGAACGGCTGGGAGACATGTCACTGAAGCTGGACTTGTCGCGCAGGTCAGTGACCGACAGTCTTTTGTCTTATGCCGGTACTGTCGATGACCGCACGGGTACCGTCTGGGGCGGCGTGACAGCCACCGGCGGACGCGCTGAGCTGGGCATTGAAAAAGGCCTGTTTGGCGCTTACGGCTATGGCAGTTACCACTATGTCGGCGGCAAGGGTGTGGCCGACAACAACCGCTACGAGGGCGGCGCGGGAGCCTACTACAAAATCGTCAATGAGCCGAGCATGGAATTGACCACGGGCATCGCGGTAACCACCATGAGCTATGACAAAAACTTGCGTTACTTCACGCTGGGTCATGGTGGCTATTTCAGTCCTCAGCGCTATTTCAGCCTGAGCCTGCCAGTCGATTGGACAGGGCGCAGTGGCCAGCTGTCTTACCGGGTGGACGGTTCTGTAGGCATCCAATCCTTCAGAGAAAACAGTGCGCCGTACTTCCCCAACAACCCGTCGCTGCAAAGCGCTTGGGAGAGCGCGGCTGCAACCGCCAACGCGACCGCGGGCGCACCTGCTGGGGTGACTTGGAAGTCAACCTACGCAGGACAAAGCAAGACCGGGCTGGGCTTCCGACTCGGTGGTGCGGCAGAATACCGACTGGCCCCTCAGTGGGTGGTTGGCGGCAAAGTGGCACTGGACAACGCGTCGGACTACTTTCAAGCGTCGGGTCTGCTGTATTTGCGATACAACTTTGAACCGTCCAGTCGACCAGTGGCCTTCCCACCGAACACCTTACGGGTAGCTCCTTGATGAAATTGTTGCGTTTTAGACCACGGTTGGCATTGGCTCTGGCGGTGTCAGCGATGGCCTCTGCGGGCTTTGCCCAAACCTATGCCAGCCCGGCGGACAGAGACGCGGCGTCCCGATCTGCTTATGCCAGAGGGGACTCTGCCCGTGCCAGTGCTGCGCTCAATGAGGCCGTCCGACTCAATCCTTTTGATCCGGTGGCGTTGAACAACCTGGCCGTGAACTATGCCGCCACGGGCGACTACCAAAATGCGGTGGCCCTGCTGGAACGGGCCCAGCGACTGGCCCCCAACCGACCTGACATTGTCAACAACCTGGCCAACCTCAAGGCCTGGATGGCACAAGACAGCCAATTTGCAACCGGGACACGTACCGCAGTGCCACAGGCGCTCAACTTCCCTCGTGCTGAAGACACCCCGCCAGAGCTTCCTCCACTGTGGGCCGGACCTCAGCCCACTTATCCTGCGCCCAATCAGGCATTGGCACAACCGGCCAATCGACCCGTTGCACCGACACCGAGTTACGCACCTGCGCCACAAAGCGCACCTCAACCCTATGCGACGCAGGGCTACGCGCAGCCTGCCTATGGGCAAGCACAGGCCACCCCCCAAATCACCTACCAACAGCCCATGCCACAAGCGCTGCCAGCAGCCCCAGTGTCGGCACCGAGGGCTTACTCCAAAGCGCCAGGCGTCTCGAACGCGGACTACGCATCGCGGGTCACCCGGCAAACCATGATCACCGAGCGGGCGACCGGTTCGACGGGTAAAAAACGCAAACGACAACAAGCACTCGACTGCCCTGTTCCGTGAGCTTTTTGACCGTCCATCGGGAGACAGCAAACTCTGTCACAGCCGCTTGGACACTTGCTAGAATCGGCGTTTAACGCTCTATCTGTACGTTCATGACACCTATTGTTGGCAGCATCGTTGCGCTGATCACGCCCATGCACGAAGACGGCAGTGTGGACTATCCTGGTCTGCGCAAACTGATCGACTGGCACATCCAAGAGGGCACAGACTGCATCGGCGTGGTCGGGACCACTGGAGAGTCTCCCACGGTCAATGTTGAAGAGCACTGCGAGATCATCCGCGTCTCCGTAGAACAAGCCCGTGCCAGCAAAATTCGCCAAGTGCCCATCATGGCGGGCTGTGGTGCGAATTCGACCAGCGAAGCCATCGAATTGGCCCGGTTCGCCAAAGACGTAGGCGCCGATTGCCAATTGCAGGTCGTTCCCTACTACAACAAGCCCACGCAAGAAGGCCAGTACCTGCATTTCAAATCCATCGCAGAAGCGGTGGACCTGCCCGTGGTGCTGTACAACGTGCCTGGTCGATCGGTCGCTGATTTGGCCCACGATACGGTATTGCGTCTCTCTCATGTGCCTGGCATTGTTGGCATCAAGGAAGCCACCGGCAATATCGAGCGGGCCCAGTGGCTCATTCGCGAAGCCCGCAAAGATTTCATGATTTACTCGGGTGATGATCCCACTGCGGTGGCATTGATGCTCTGCGGTGGTCATGGCAATGTCAGTGTCACCGCCAACGTGGCACCTCGACTGATGCACGAATTGTGCGTGGCTGCCATGGCTGGTGATGCCCGCCGTGCGATGGACATCCAAATGAAACTGCTGCCCGTTCACAAGCAGTTGTTTGTGGAGCCCAACCCGATCCCCGTGAAATGGGCCGCCGCCAAAATGGGCTTGTGTGGTCCCACCATGCGTTTACCCATGACCCCCATGTCGGCGGCCAACATCCCCGCTGTTGAAAGCGCACTCAAATCGGCTCAATTGATTTGAGTCGAACAGACATCCCCTCACGGACCTGGAAGGAATACCTCGTGAATCATTTGATCCGTGTCGGTTTGGCAGGGCTGACCTTGTCCTTGGTCGCCTGCGGTTCGCTGGAAGGCGACAAAATCAATTACCGCAGTGCCACCAAAGGGCCCAGCCTGGAGGTGCCTCCTGACCTGAACCAGCTCAACCGGGAAAGCCGCTACGCGTTGCCAGGCACCGCCGTGAACGCGTCCAGCTTTGAAAAAACCCCAACAGGTGGTCAGCCTGTTTCGTCCACCAAGGCTGGCGACAGTCGGTTGGAGCGGGTGGGCACGCAGCAGTGGCTTGTCATCAACCGTCCGCCAGAAAAGCTGTGGGATGAAGTCAAAGACTTTTGGCTGCAGTCCGGTTTTGTATTGATCTCTGACCAAGCTGCGTTGGGCATCATGGAGACGGACTGGGCAGAGAATCGCGCCAAGATTCCTCAGGACATCATCCGCAGTACCCTGGGCAAAGTGCTTGACAGCCTGTACTCCACAGGGGAACAAGACAAGTTCAGGACGCGTCTGGAACGCAATGCGGATGGTGGCACTGACCTGTTTGTCAGCCACCGTGGCATGGTAGAGGTCTACGCCAGCGGCTCGAAAGACACCACCCGTTGGCAGCCCCGTGCGGCAGATCCAGCGTTGGAATCCGAGTTCCTCAAACGCTTGATGCTCAAACTCAGTGGTTCCACCGATCTGGCCAAAACAGGTGGCATTGAACCTCAAGCACAGGCCATGACCTCCAAAGTGGCAGTCAGCAATGGCCAACCCGTGGTTGAAATCAACGAAGGCTTTGACCGCGCTTGGCGTCGGGTGGGCTTGAGCCTGGATCGAACGGGTTTCACTGTTGAAGACCGCGACCGGACCAAGGGAACCTACTTTGTCCGTTACGTGGAACCCAGTGCCAAGCAAGTCGAACCCGGTTTCTTTGCCAAATTGATCAGCGGCGCACCTGCGCCAACGCCGCCGTTGAAGCTGCGGGTGGTGCTCTCAGCCGTCGGCCCAGGTACCGTGGTCTCCGTGCAAAACTCCGAGGGTGGAGCGGCCGCCGCCGTGGTTGCTGAGCGGATCACCAAAGTCATCGCCGATGACCTGAGGTAAACACAATGATGGCCACCTTGAGAAGGTGGCAGTCATGAAAAAGCCCGGAGGTTTGCACCGTCCGGGCTTTTGTTTTTCAAGGCCTGAGGCTCAAAGCCTCAGACTCAAAAAATCAATTACTTCTTGGCAGCAGCTTCAGCAGCTTTCTTGGCGGCTTCAGCAGCAGCACCAGCAGCGTCAACGGCAGCGGTAGCAGCAGCGCCTGCAGCAGCAGCGGCAGCAGCTGGTGCGGATGCGTCAGCAGCAGGTGCAGCGGCTGGAGCAGATGCGTCAGCAGCAGGTGCTGGAGCGGGAGCGGGTGCAGCAGCTGGTGCTGGAGCGGGTGCAGGAGCTGGTTCTTCTTTTTTACCGCAAGCAGCCAAAGCAGCAGCAGCAATCACAGCTGCCAAAACGAGGGATTTGTTCATTTCAAAGTCCTAGGGTTTAAGGAAAGTACGCAAGTCACAACTTCCGGAAATCGTCAAGCGAGGCCTCCGGCGGCACATTCACAGCCTGTGAACGACCTGGGTGGGCCGTCTTGACTGAGAGAAAGGAGTCGAGCTCTTTCCGCTCAGCCAACGATTATATGTCGCATTACAACGCCCTTACAAGCACTTTAAATGTGACGCAATACTTACAAACCCAGGGTTGTTGACGGGAAACCTGGAACGCTGGTTTTGATGATCTCAGCCAGCGACTCCCTCAGCTGAAATCGCCTGGAGGCCTCTCGACTGACCACCCCCTCAAACAAATCACCTTCAAACCGATGCAACACCCAATCAGGGGTCCAAATCACACTCGGAAACACCCCGCGGTGCACCGGGCCACACCTGCGGCAATCAATGATGTGGTCCCAACGTTGCCGCCAGGTCACAAAACGAGGATGCTGGCGTGGCAAAGGTGCAAACGACTGTGCCAACAACGTGACACGACGCCCTCGTTGCGAACAGTTTGAGAGCGACTGCACCAGTGCAGACTCACCCAATGGCCAGCTCGAAAAATCGGGGTCGCACAAAATGAGTTCAGGGGAGCCCTCTTCACAAGCCGCCGCCAGCACGCTGCGAACCCGGTCTTGAAACGTCTGCCACCCCACGAA
>CAZHDP010000205.1:0-4797 GCA_964531605.1 uncultured Burkholderiaceae bacterium
TCAGCAGATTTGACGTGCACAGTAAAAAACCCACCGTGTTACCACGGTGGGTTTTTGGTCTTTTAACTCTCAGCTGACTTGCGCCAGCGTTGAATTAGAAAGTGTGGCGCAGACCAGCAGCCATAGTGCTGTGCTTGCCATTGGCAGCGGCGTTGCCTGTTGGCTTGCTCTTGGCTTCACCCAAGAAAGCGTAAGCGTTAGTGCGCTTGCTCAAAGCGTAAGAAGCGCCCAACTGGTAGCCAGTACCCTTACCAAAGGTTGTGCCTGTATCAGTGATCTTGCCATTGCTCAAAGAAGCAGCCAAGGTCAGTGCACCCATTGGAACGGTCACGCCGAAGTTGTTCGACGTTGCCTTAGCGTTGTCTGCAGCAGAGCCAGCTTTAGCAGATGTGTTCAAGTAAGAAACTTTTGCAACACCCAGATCATAAGAAGCGCCAATGCTTGTCATTTTGCGATCAGCCAACGCATCGCTAAAGGCAGTAGCAGCGAGGTCACCTGGCTCAGTCAACGACAGAGCAGTTTTCTTGGTGGCTTCATAGGCTGCACGCACAGTCAGAGGACCGTTTGTATAAGCAGCAGCAACTGTAGTCACATCGCCAGACTTGGTTGCACCAGGAGCTGTGCTGGTCTCGCTACCGGCCAACGACATGCCTACTGTGGCATTGAAGCCGCTGAATGTAGGTGTTGTGTAGGCAATCATGTCATCGAAACGAGTCGAGTTGGTCAAACCAGCCAACCAGCCTGCGGCTGTCGCGTTGCCGTTAGGATCCATTGCACCCTGAACGCCATGGATCAAAGTGTATTGACGACCGATGTTCAAAACACCGAAACCACCTTCCAAGCCAACGTACGACTGGCGGTTAGCCAACCCAGCTGTCGCGCTGTCCAGACGTGCTTCTGTTGGATCAATACCCATTTCGACGGTGAAATTGGCTTTCAGGCCACCACCGAGGTCTTCTGTACCTTTGAAGCCCAAACGGCTTCCGGACTGAATGGCACCAATGCCAGCAGTCTTGGCATTGACAGTTGTGCCAGTGCTCAATTTGGTTGTGTTGTAACCCATGTCAACCAAGCCGTACAAAGTCACGGTAGATTGTGCGAAAGCGGTGCCCGAAACGGCTGCCAATGTAGCCAGAGCAGTTACATTGTTTAATTTATTTGCGAATAAAGAGTTAGTTTCAAATTTGTCACTCTATACTTCTGTAGCATGACCGTTCGGCCTCTTTTAGCTTCTTTGTGCGCCAGTCTGGATGACTTTTTGGCGAAGCCACTTGACATCGTGGAAGGGTCGGGTGCGTCGGCCGTGGCCATACTGGATGCCAATCAGCCCGTGTTTTACGTCGTCAGTCCGGATTTCTGGAAGCAGATGTCAGGTTTGGAAAGCCAAAAGACCCATGGCATGGCCCGCAAGGAAAGCAAGAACCGAATAAACCTGCCTGCCTGGCAAAACGCGCGCGAGAAACCTGATGACCAGGGCGAAGACGATGAGGAAGAAGCCTCGCCACCCAAAGCGCGTTCAGTGCGGTTCAAAACAGCCGACATGGCCGACTCGGTTCTCACACAGGGCGCGATGCGCTTCAACCGTTTTGATGCATTGGCACAGCAGTTGATGGAACAGGAAAACCAGCGCGTCAAGCGAGGGGAATTGAGTGCCGCTTCGGTCGGCATCTTGAAAAACCGGCTGGATGCCCATGTGTTGCCGTATTTCAAATACATCCCGCCTTCGCAAGTCACCCCCATGATGATGGATGCGTTTGTGCAGCGGCTGACGGACAGCCAGTTGAGCTCCACCACTGTGTCCCAGTATCTGGTGGTGGTGCGCAAATTGCTCAAGTTGGCTATACGGCATGGCTTTTTGCGGGAGATCCCTGAGTTGCCTTCGATCAAAGTGGCCAATCGGCCCCGCTCGATGCTCAGCCTTAAGGAATACGCCGCTGTGGTGCGTATGGCCCATCGTTTGTCTAGGAAGGGAGACAAGGCCCCCGAGATCAAGGCATCTCAGGGTTACCGTGAGCGGTTTTGGGTCCAGCCGCGTCATTTGACATTGCCTCCGGACATGGCCAGGGCCATCCGCTTCATGGTCAACAGTTTTGTGCGCCCCGGAGATTTGCGGCAGCTCAAGCACAAGCATGTGCAGGTGGTGCGCGGCAGCAGTGTGTATTTGCGCATGACCTTGCCCCAAACCAAGAAGCACGATGCCCCCATGGTGACTTTGCGCCCTGCGGTGCAGGTGTACGAGTCGGCCTTGGCCCAGGCGCGGCTGGACGGTTATGGGAAACCGGATGACTATGTGTTTTTACCCGCAGAAAAGGACCGCAATTACGCTTTGGCGGTGTTGGGCTTTTGGTTCAAGTGGGTGATGCGCGAGGCGGGCGTGCCGCCAGAAGATGTGATGGGACGCTTGCGCACGCTTTACTGTTTGCGTCACACCGCCATCATGTTCCGGCTGCTGTACGGTCAGGGCATTGACATGCTGACGCTGGCAAGGAACGCTCGCACTTCGGTCCAGATGATCGAGCGCTTTTATGCCTCGGCGCTCGATGGTGAGATGAACGTGGCCATGCTGCAAAGCCGCCGCACGACCAAGACCTGAGTGGCGGCGCTCAACCGGGTTTGATCTGACCCTTGATGACCACTTCTTTCCAGCGGGCTTGTTCTTTGGCTATGAAGGCTGCGTACTCGTTGGGCGTGCCACCGCCGGGGATGGCGCTTTCGGCAGCGTACTTGGCCATGACTTCGGGTGACTTCATGACCTTGGCGCATTCTTGCTGCAACTTGAGGATGATCTCGGGCGGGGTGCCTGCGCGTGCGGTGATGCCGTACCACTGCACAGTTTCAAAATCCTTGAAACCGAATTCGGCCACGGTGGGCACATCGGGCAGGACCGGAATCCGCTCGGTGGTTCCGGTGGCCAGGCAGCGCAGGGCGCCGCTCTTGATGTGGGGCAACAAGGCCGGGGTGCCTGCAGACAGCAATTGAATGCGTCCAGCCAGCACGTCATTCAGGGCCGGGCCGGTGCCGCGGTAGGGAATGTGGGTGACAAACATGCCGGTGGCCAGCTTCAGCGCCTCCATGGCCAAGTGGCCTGCACTGGCGTTGCCGGCCGAGGCGTAGTTCAGCTGACCCGGGCGCGCCTTGACGTAGGCAATCAGCGATTTGAGGTCGGTGACCGGCACGTCTTTGTGCACCACAAACAGGCTGGGCACGCGAGACAGCAAGGTGACGGGCACGAAGTCCTTGTTCACGTCGTAACCGCTGTCGGGGTAGATGATCGGGTTGACCGCCATCAGGCCAATGTGGCTCATGACGATGGTGTAGCCGTCCGCCGGGGTGCGCATCATCTCCTGCATGGCGGGCACGCCGCCGCCGCCGCCTTTGTTATCGATGATGAAGGACACGCCCATCTGCTTGGTCAACTCGGTGGCAATGGTGCGCGCCACGATGCTGGAGGTGCCGCCGGGGGCGAAGGGCACGATCCAGCGGATGGGCTTGTTGGGCCAGGAGGATTGGGCATGGCCGCTGATGCCGGTGGTGGCCAAGCCGGCTGCGCCCATCCACTTGAGGTAGTCGCGGCGGGGAAGGGCAAAGTCGTCGGAGTAGCTCATGAAAACAATCAAAATAAACGAAGGCCTGAAATTAATCCAATCCGGCGGCGTCGTGCAGAGGGTAAGCCCCGATCAGCGCGAGGTGCGTGATCGCCAGAGCTTCCACAGCGGCGGCACGATCAACAGCAGCGCCGCCACCGCCATCAAGCTGCCGGACAAGGGCCGCGTGAAGAAGGTGGACCATTCGCCTTGGCTGATGGTCAGCGCTTGGCGCATGGATTGCTCGGCCATGGGGGCCAGGATCAGGCCAACGATGAGTGGCGCGGCCGGAAAGTCAAAGCGGCGCATCGCATAACCCATCAAGCCAAAAGCGAACAGCAAACCCACATTGAAGACCGAGTTGCCTGCGCCGTAGACGCCGGCCGTCGAGATGACGATGATGCCGGCATACAACCAAGGGGGGGGGATCTTGAGCAGTTTGACCCACAAGCCCACCAGGGGCAGGTTCAAGACCAGCAAGATGATGTTGCCGATGTAGAGGCTGGCGATCAGCGTCCAGACCAGACTGCCTTGTGAGGAAAACAGCTGTGGCCCGGTTTGGATGCCATAACCCTCAAAGGCCGACAGCATGATGGCGGCGGTGGCCGAGGTGGGGATGCCCAGCGTCAGCAGCGGCATGAGCACGCCAGCGGCTGCGGCATTGTTGGCCGCTTCGGGGCCCGCCACACCTTCAATGGCACCGTTGCCAAATTCCTCAGGGTTGGGGCTGAGTTTTTTCTCGGTGTAGTAAGACAGCAAGGTGGGCAGTTCAGCGCCACCGGCGGGCATGGCACCAATCGGAAAACCATAAAAAGCGCCACGCAGCCAGGGCTTCCAAGAGCGCGACCAGTCGCTTTTGCTCATCCACAGGCTGCCGGAGACTTTCATCACTTCACCGGTTTTGGTTTCGCGCCCTTGCCAGGCCAAATACAGGGCTTCGCCCACCGCAAAAATGCCGACTGCCGCCACCGTGACTTCAATGCCATCGAGCAGTGCAGCTTGGCCAAATGTGAAGCGGGGTTGGCCGGTCTGCAGGTCAATGCCCACCAGCCCCAGCAGTGCACCCACGGTCAAGGCAATCAGGCCACGCAGCATGGAGTTGCCCAAGACCGCCGACACAGCCACCACCGACACCATCATGAGGCTGAAGTATTCGGCAGGCCCAAATGCGAGCGCGGCGTCGACCACCATGGGTGCAAAAAAAGTGAGCGCC
>CAZHDP010000205.1:4807-6283 GCA_964531605.1 uncultured Burkholderiaceae bacterium
CCAAAGTGCCGATGGTGCCTGCAACGAAACTGCCTATGGCGGCGGTGGCCAGGGCCTGACCTGCCCGGCCGTTGCGTGCCATTTTGTTGCCTTCCAGTGCAGTCATCATGGATGAGGCTTCGCCGGGCGTTTTGATCAGGATGGACGTGGTGGAGCCGCCATAAGCCGCACCGTAGTAAATGCCGGCAAACATCACGAACATGCTGGTGGCGGGGACGTGGTAAGTCAGGGGCAGCAACAAGGCAATGGTCAGGGCGGGGCCAATGCCTGGCAACACGCCCACCAGGGTGCCAATGAAGCAACCCACAAATCCCCACATCAGGGTGACGGGTTGCAGCGCATTGGCAAAGCCACCCATCAGGGCGTCAAAAGAGGACATGGTGTGAATCCAGCAAGGGCTCTGAGCGGTTGCCCGGAGCCGGGGGCAAAACAAAAAAGGCTATGGGGTCGGTCGTTCAGAACCACATGGGCAGTGCAGGGCCCAAACCCACGCCCAGAATGCGTGCAAACAGCAGCCAGAATGTGCTGGCGATCAGGGCGCAAATGACGACCGATTTGGCATTGACCGGTGCATCGAACGAGCGTGCCACACCCATCCCGCAAAGCGTGCCTGGAATGACAAAACCCAGCGGTACGATCAGCACCATGAAGGCCACGCCGCCTGCCAGCAATGACAACAGGCGCTGGTTGGCCCCGGGCAGGGCGCTTTGGTCTTCGGCCAGGCTTTCATCGGCCTGCTGGCCGCGCCAGGCGCTGATGCCGTAGATGAGGGCCAGCAAGGCCAGCCCCCCCACCACCACAGCAGGCACCAGGGTAGGGCCCACAGTCATTTGCATCAGCGACTCCGGGATCAGGCTGACTTGCCAGGCGGCCACGCCGCACAAGCTGACCAGCGCCACCGCGACATGCAGCGGGGTCATGCCAGACCCAGCTCTTTCATGAGGACTTCTTTTTCAGCGATGTCCTTGGCCAGGTCACGTTCAAAAGGACGCTCGGTCATGAAGGCGTTGGTCCATTTGCGGGTTTCGAGCTCTTGCTTCCACCCGGCAGACTGTGTCAGTTTGGTGATGAAGTCGATCAGTGTGTTGCGCTGTGCATCGGTGATGCCAGGGGCGGCAAAAACACCACGCCAGTTGGATTCGGTCACGTTGACGCCCAATTCGGTCAAGGTGGGCACATTGACGCCCGGAATGCGGCTCTTGCCTGACACGGCCAGAGGGATCATCTTGCCCGCTTTGATTTGTTCTTCAAATTCAGAGTAGCCCGAAATGCCGGCCACCACCTGGTTGCCCAAAATGGCCGCATTGGCAGGACCGCCGCCAGCGAATGCCACATATGCGGCTTCGCGTGGGTTTTTGCCCAGCGCTTTGATCAGCATGCCCAAAATCAGGTGGTCGGTACCGCCCGCGCTGCCCCCTGCAACCGACACGGCCTTGGGGTTGGCCTTGATGGCCGCTTCCAGTTCTTTCCAGGTCT
>CAZHDP010000206.1:0-6281 GCA_964531605.1 uncultured Burkholderiaceae bacterium
CCGATCTGCAAGGTGGCGGGCACAGCACCGTGCGCGCCCGTTATGTGGTGGGTTGCGACGGAGCCCGCTCACTGGTGCGCAAGGTACTGCACACCCGCATGATCGATTTGGGTTTACACCAACCCTGGCTGGTGTTTGATGTGTTGCTGAAGCCAGGGGCGCCAACGCTGCCTGACCATACCGTGCAACATTGCGACCCCGCCCGGCCCATGACCTATTGCAATGTGGTGGGTAACCGGCGCCGATGGGAAATCATGCTCATGCCCGGTGACGATCCCGCCGAGCTGGTCAAACCCGAGACCCTGTGGCGCTTGGTGAGCCGTTGGATCAACCCCGAGCATGCCGACATTGAACGTGCGGTGATCTACACCTTTCACTCGGTCATCGCCGAGGGTTGGCGCAAGGGGCGCTTGCTGCTGGCGGGTGATGCTGCGCACCAGACGCCGCCCTTTTTGGGGCAAGGCATGTGTGCGGCCATCCGTGACGTGGCCAACCTGGCCTGGAAACTCGACGCCGTCTTGCGAGGGCAAGCGCCAGACACGCTGTTGGACACTTACGAGTCCGAGCGCTCGCCCCATGTGAAAGCCTTCATCGAACTGGCCGTGCGTTTGGGTGACATCATCCAGGCCACCGACCCCGACAAAGTACGCGAGCGTGACGAGCGTTTCCGCGCTGGGGGCCCTGAGATATTCGGCTTCCCTTCGCCTCAACTGGGGCCAGGCGTGTTGACGGGGGAATCTCCGGTGGTGGGGCAGCCTTTCCCACAACCCCAGTTGACCGATGGGCGCTGGTTGGACGAGGTGGTGGGCGACCAGTTTGCGGTCGTGGCGCGCGAGGCGTTGCTGCAAGAGGTGGGGGCCGCCAAGCGGCAGGCGTGGACGGCTGCGGGTGTCGCATCGGTGGCGTCCGACCCAGCCTTGGTACCTTGGTTTGACCAGCATGGGGTAGGGGCTGTCTTGCTGCGCCCTGACCGCTACGTGATGGGCACGGCCGATTCCGTGGCGGCACTCGAGGCGCTGACCGCCGCCGTGCCTTGCTGAGCCGTGGCACCATTGGGCATGACTGACAAATCTCTCTCCAGCCTGGGCCGCATGCTGAGCGTGCTGGACCTGTTCTCTGAAGGTCGATTGACCTGGACGGCAGAGGCCATCACCGAAGCCTTGGACGTGTCGTTGCCCACGGGTTACCGCTACGTGAAGATGCTGGTTGACGCTGGCTTGCTGCAACGCGCTGCAGATTCCCACTACACGTTGGGGCCGCGCATCATCGTGCTGGACCACTACATCCGCATGGCCGATCCCGTGTTGCAAACCGGTGTGCCCTTCATGAAAGAGCTGGCCTCAAGCACCGGGTTCGACTGTGTACTGTCGGGCCTGTACGGCGACCAATTGCTCGATACCCATCGCGAAATGGGATCGGTGCCAGCCGTGCTCAGTTATGGGCGTGGTCGTCCGCGGCCCTGGTTCCATGGGGCAGCCCCCAAAGTCATCCTGGCCAGCTTGTCGCCAACCCAGCTCCACAAAGTGTTTGACAAGCGCCATGAGGACATCGTGAGCGCGGGCTTGCCCCCGGATTGGACAGGGTTTCGCAAGTATTACGGCCAGATCCGCAAAGCGGGGCACTACTTTTCCAACGGAGAGTTGGAGTCGAACCTGGCCGCGCTCGCAGCACCGCTGCAAAAGGCCGACGGCACCGTGTTGGGTGCGATCTCGTTGGTGACCTCGGTGCAGCGCATGGCCCTGATCGACCTGCCCAAGCTCAGCCAGTTGGTGATGCGAACCGCGCAAGACATCGTGACCCGGATCGGGTGAACGAAGGATTTGAATTGATTGTTTTTTCATTGTGCAAAGGATCTCTCCATGAAACTCATCAGCTTTTTGAACCAAAACGGACCTGCTTACGGCGTTGTTGTCGGCAACGATGTCTGGGATCTGATGCCCATTCTTGGCTCACAAGCCCCTGACCTCAAAACCCTGATCGCCAAGAACTTGCAAGGCGCGGCAGCTCAGGCGGCGCAATCGCACCCGCCCAGCCACAAGTTCAGTGAACTCACGTTGTTGCCGGTGATCCCTAACCCAGGGCAAATTTTTTGCATTGGTTTGAATTACGGTGAGCACGTTCGTGAAACGGGTCGCGAAATCACCGAAACCCCGGTGATTTTTGTGCGGTTGGCTGACTCGCAAGTCGCGCACGGCCAAGACATCTTGCGCCCTGCCGAATCTCATCGCCTGGATTACGAAGCCGAAATTGCCGTCATCATCGGCAAGGGCGGTCGCCGCATTGCCGAGGCCGACGCATGGGACCACATCGCGGGCTACAGTTGCTACAACGACGGCTCGGTGCGCGACTGGCAAGTGGCTACCTCGCAATGGACACCAGGCAAAAACTTTTACCGCACCGGTGGTTTTGGGCCTTGGATGGTGACGTCTGATGAGATCAAACCGGGTCAGGTCATGACCTTGAAAACCCGCTTGAACGGTCAGGTGTTGCAAGACACCACCACAGACAAAATGATCCACAGCATTCCGCGGCAGATTGCCTATATCTCGACGTTCCTGCCGCTGTCACCCGGTGACGTGATCGTGACCGGTACACCTGGTGGTGTGGGCAACAAACGCACGCCGCAAATCTTCATGAAACCTGGCGACGTGTGTGAGATCGATGTGGATGCGATTGGCATCCTGCGCAACGGCATCCGCGACGAATAAGGAGACACCATCATGCGCGCCGATTTTCGTTTCTGGTTCCGTGTTGGGGCTGCTGTGTGTTGCAGCTTGGCGATGGCAACGGGGGCGCAGACGGCTTACCCGTCCAAGCCCATCAAGTTGTTGGTGGGGTTCGCACCTGGCGGTGGGAGTGATGTGGTGGCGCGCTTGATCGCCAAGCCCCTGGGGGAGCGTTTGGGGCAAAGCGTGGTGGTCGACAACAAGGCCGGGGCGGGTGGCAACATTGCCGCTGAAGCGGCGGCCAAGGCTGTACCCGATGGCCACACCTTGATCTTGCTGCCCAGCGGCCACGCCAGCAACGCTGCGATGCGCAAGAGTTTGCCGTTTCACCCGGTGGACGACTTTGCGTGGATTTCCACGGTGACCACCTATCCCTTGGCCTTGGCGGTGACACCAGGTTCCCCCATTGCCTCGTTTTCGGATTTCATCCAGCGCGCCAAGGCCGAGCCAGGGCGCTACACCTACACCTCGGTAGGGGTAGGTACCGCCATGCATTTGGTGGGTGAGTGGATCATGTCTGAAGCGGGGGCGAGTGCCGTTCACGTGCCGTTCAGGGGCGGCAGTGGGCCGTTGACCGAGCTGCTGGCCGGGCGTGTGGACGTGATGATCGACACCATGACCAGCACGGCCCCTTTGCTCAAAGACAAGCGCCTGCGGGCACTGGCATTGACGTCACCCAAAGGCAGTGCCACGCTGGGCAATGTGCCCAGCGTGGCAGACACTTACCCCGCCGTGGTGTACGAGTCTTGGTTGGGCGTGGCCGCACCTGCGCAAACACCCCCTGAGGTTTTGGCGCGTTTGAACCGGGAGTTGAGGGCGGTGGTGGAGTCCCCAGAGGTGCGGCAAAAGCTGTTGGATTGGGGCGGCTCACCACAAGCTGGCTCACCCGCTGAATTCAAGGCCCGGGTGGAGCGCGACATCGCGGGCATGCAGGCGGTGGTGCAGAACCGGCGGATCGAGCGCGAGTAGCTCAGGTCGCGGTGCCACGCACCCGTTTCAGGGTCTGTTGCAGGACCTTGGCATCGTTACTGGCGCGGTGCCGGCTCAGTTGTAAATCTTGAATCACTTGGGCCTTCATGGCGTCCCACTGTTCCATTTCATGAGGGTTCAGCAGTTGTCGCAGGTCTTCCAGCTTGAACTGGGGTGAGGCGTCGGCTGCGTCAAACAAGCGGCTGAGCCAGTTGTAATCGTGGTACCAAGCGTCGCTGTACATTGTCAACCCTTGCAGACGGCGGTTCAGTTCGGTCGCGACTTCTTGTGAGGTGCGCCCGTGTTGCAGCAGCACTTCGCGGGCGATGCCATGGACCTTTTCGGCCGATGCGTCCCAATGGTGCCAATCGGGCTCAGGCACGATCAGGGTGCAGTAGGTTTCGCCGCCCGGCATCACCAAGCCCACTTCGATAGGGTAGCTTCGGGCGCCAAACCCTGATGCTTCCAGGTCTATGAATCCCTCCAAGGGCTGCGCGTCGGAAGGTCCGGGTTTCGTCATGGTGTGAAAGTTCCAGGGAAGGCGCCCAGCAACAAGCTGGTCATCACAAGGTAGCGACAGCATTTGCCAATGGCCATGTACAACACACATGGCCAGAAAGGCAGCTTTAACCAGCCCGCCACCGCGCACAACGGGTCGCCAATGGCGGGTAACCAAGCCAGCAGGCAGGCCTTGGGGCCCATCCGCTCCAGCCATTGCAGGGCCCGAAGATTGACGGCAGACGTTTGGCTGCCTCGGTATTTGTCACGCAGGTGGTGCGCACCGAAACCCATCCACCAGTCAACGGCCCCTCCCAGCGTGTTGCCTGCCGTAGCGATCAGCACGGCAGGCCAGAACATGTCAGGGTTGAGTTTGACGAGGCCGAAGACGACTGGTTCTGATCCCAGGGGCAGCAAGGTTGCTGAAATGAACGCCACGATGAACACCGTGCTCAGCCCGAATTCAGGCAGCGCAAACCAGGTGAGCAAAGCGTGTGTCCAACGTTCCATTGGGCCAGTATAGGCAGGGGCATGGGGCGAATGGGCAAACCCGGTGAGAAGGCGCAGGGCATTTCAGCCGCTGAAATGGCCGCCGCATACAATCGTGCCTCATTTTTCGGCAATCCTGGCAATTCCCTTTTCCCGCAGTCACCCCCCTGTACGATGAACATCGGCCCGTTTACGCTTGCCAATAACTTGTTTGTTGCCCCGATGGCGGGCGTGACAGACCGGCCTTTTCGCCAGCTGTGCAAGCATTTGGGCGCGGGGTACGCCGTGAGTGAGATGGTGACGTCACGTCCCGATCTGTTCAAGAGCCTCAAGACCTCGCGTCGGGCTGATCACACCGGGGAAACAGGCCCGATTGCGGTGCAGATTGCTGGCACCGACGCGCAGATGATGGCAGATGCAGCAGCGTACAACATTGACCGTGGTGCGCAGATCATCGACATCAACATGGGTTGCCCGGCAAAAAAGGTGTGCAACAAGTGGGCCGGCTCCGCGCTGATGCAAAACGAGCCATTGGCGCTCGACATTGTCGAAGCGGTGGTCAACGTGGCGGCGACCCGAGGTGTGCCTGTGACCCTCAAGATGCGCACGGGCTGGGATGCCGAACACCGCAATGCCGTGGCGATTGCACGTGCGGCAGAACAGGCCGGTGTGCAGATGTTGACGGTACATGGCCGCACCCGAGAGCAGGGCTACAAGGGCGCTGCTGAATACGACACGATCGCCGCCGTCAAAGCGGCCGTGCGTGTGCCGGTGGTGGCCAATGGCGACATCACCAGCCCTGAAAAAGCGCGTGAAGTACTGGCCTGCACCGGTGCCGATGCCGTGATGGTGGGGCGTGCCGCCCAGGGACGGCCTTGGCTGTTCCGTGAAATGGCCCATTTTTTAGACACAGGGGAGCACTTGGCTGCCCCCTTGGTGGTCGAGGTCAAACGCTGGCTGCTCGACCATCTGGAAGACCATTACGCCCTTTACGGTGAATTCACGGGTGTCCGCACGGCACGCAAGCACATCGGCTGGTATGTGGATGCCTTGCCCGGCGGGGAGTCGTTTCGTGAACGCATGAACGGTCTGGAAGACTGCCAGGCACAAGCCCAGGCTGTGGCAGATTTTTTCGATGAATTGGCCTCGCACACCGACCGTTTGCCTGACACCGACGGCGCGGTGGCGATGAGCCCGACAACAAGACACATGGAGATGAGCGCATGAGCAAGAAAAACCTGGAGGACTGCGTGCGCGCCAGTCTTGAGGGCTATTTCAAAGACCTGCATGGCACGGAGCCCGCTGGCATCCATGACATGCTGATCAAAGCCGTTGAGCGGCCTCTTTTTGAGGTGGTGATGGCCCAGGCTGACAACAACCAGTCGCGCGCGGCTGAATGGCTGGGGCTGAACCGCAACACCCTGCGCAAAAAGCTCGTGGAACACAAACTTTTATAAACCTTGAACTTGGTATGAACGCACTTCTTTCTGTCTCCGACAAAACCGGTATCGTTGAGCTGGCCCAAAGCCTGCACAAGCTGGGCATCAAACTCATTTCCACCGGAGGCACAGCCAAGCTGCTGGCCGACCAGGGTCTGCC
>CAZHDP010000207.1:0-6279 GCA_964531605.1 uncultured Burkholderiaceae bacterium
GGCTTGAAAAAGAAGAAGGGGGGTTCGCGGCCGGTGAAGCCCATTTCTTTGGCGTGCTCTTCGTAATTGCGGCCTACACAGTACACACGGCGCACCGGGAATTTGGCGGTGGAGCCCACCACGGGCACGGCCACTTGGGCGGGGGCGGGAACAACATAGTCGGTCATGGTCAGGCTTTCTGGTGAAAAATGAAACGAACGGGATGAGATTGAAAAGAACGTTGTGTGCTGTCAGTCCACTTTGATCTGGCGGGTGCGAATGATGTCGCCCAATTGCGAGGCTTCTTGCTTGACGCGCAGAGCCAAGCCTTCTGGAGAGGTGCCCACGGCTTGCCAGCCCTGGTTGAACAGGCGCTGTCGGGTTTCCGGTTGGCGCAACACGGTCACGACGGCTTCGCTTAACTTGCGAGTAGCCGCTGGAGACAAGTTGGCGGGGCCGATCAAAGCCGTCCACACCTCGAGGTTGAAGTCTTTGATGCCCGCGTCTGTCAGCGGTGGCACATCTGGCACCAAGGTGCTGCGCCCGCCGGTCACACCGATGGCCTTGAGCTTGCCTGCCCTGACTTGAGGCATGGCCACGCCGGGCGGAATCAAGGCCAGGTTGATTTGCCCACCGATCATCGCCGTCACCACTTGGGGGTTACCACCGAACGGGACATGCACCGCCTCCAGGCCCGGTGCCTTGCTTTTGAGCAATTCCATGCCCAGGTGGGCAACCGACCCATTGCCAACAGAGCCGTAGTTCCATTGCTTCCCGCCCGCTTTGGCAGCGCTGAAAAAGTCGTTACCTGATGGCGCGGAGGGTTGAGCGACCAGCAACAACGGTGCAGTGGTCAGCAGTGAAATGAATTGAAAATCTTTTGCGGGGTCAAAAGGCAGTTTAGGGTTCAGCAATTTGGCAGAGGTCAGGTTGCCGTTGATCACCACGCCCAAGGTGTGATCGTCGCTCGCCTTGGCGACCATGTCTGCTGCAATGTTGCCCGATGCGCCTGGCTTGTTTTCCACAATGACAGGCTGACCCAGCAACTTGCTGAGCCCATCGGCCAGCGTGCGCGCCGAGGTGTCTGGCGTTGATCCCCCCGGAAACCCAACCAGGATGTGCACGGGTTTGGTTGGCCATTCAGCGGCAGTCAATTTGGCCGAATTTTTGACCGTGTTTTGAGCACTTACCGCAGCAGGTACGGCAAACGATGCTATCAAAACAGAAGCGACCAGTCGGCCGAGTTGGCGTTTGTGTGTCATGCTGATTTGGTCACCAATTCAAAATGTTCTACGGTCGGCGGCACGGCAAAAAACGGGCCCACAATGGCACGCCACTCGGCAAAGAGTGGGCCTTGGCGAAAGGCCACGGTGTGGTCTTCCAACGTGTCCCAAAAAATTTGCAGCACAAAGCGCTCGGGCGATTCGATGCCGCGGTTGACCTTGGCGCCTTTGAAGCCTTTGGCCCGGCTGGCCACGGTGTCCAGGCCGCGTTGGATGGCTTCTTCAAAAGCCGCTTGCTGGCCTGGGTGGATGCGGATGTCGGCAAGTTCCAAAATCATGGGGTTCCTTTGAATGAGGGGTTGGGTACAGAGTCTATCTTCGCTGTCTTTGCACAAGTCAGGCCCTCCACTTGCCTGGGTTTGTGCGGGACAGGTGAGGGTCAGTAGCGACTGAAGTACTCCCGGCGTTGGAAGTCGTCTTTGTCCTCAGCAGCCTCAAACCTGTCGGCCTCAGCCTGTTTGACACGGCTGTAGTACTTGATGAAGGTCTCTCCCAAACCCTCGCACAGCGCTGCGTCTGCGCGCAGGGCCTGGAGTGCGGGGCTCAAGGCGGTCGGGATCAAGGACACCCCAGCGCTGGCCCCGTAGGGGTCATGGGTGGCCGTGGGGGGGACCAGGTGGCGCGCCATGCCGTCCAGACCTGCCAGGATTTGTGAAGTCATGTACAGGTAAGGGTTGGCGGCAGGTTCACCTAGTCTGTTTTCGATGCGGGTGGCTGGGTCGCCAGGCTCACCGACCACACGCAGCATGGCGCCACGGTTGTCTTTGCCCCAGAGCACGGCCTGCGGTGCCAAGGCATTGGGTCTGAAACGCCCGAAACCGTTCGCGGTGGGGGTGCACAGCGAAGCCATGCCCTGCGCGTGTGCCAGCAGTCCCGCCAAGTAATGCGCGCCCACGGCAGACAGCGTGTGCTGCGCGTCGGCAGGGGTGCTGCCGGCCAGCGGCGTTGAGCGGGTGAACGCATTGGCATGGGTACCGCCCCCGAGGCTGACCAAAGATTGGTGCAAATGCCAGCCGCTTGACATGATGTTGGGAAAAGGGGGGCGGCACATGAAGGTGGCGTGGTAGCCCGCACGGCGCAGCGCCTGACGCACACCGTTGCGAAACAGCACCATGTTGTCGGCAGCGGTCAGCGCATCGCTCGCCTCAAATACCGCTTCAACTTGGCTGGGGCCAAGTTCAATTTCCAGCGAATGCAGGGGCAAGCCCAGGGCCTGGGCGGTGTCACGCACGATGGCCAATGGCGCCTCTGCCATGTCGTACCACTGCTCGTTCAGCAGGTTGTAGCCGGGGTGAACCATCGCCACTTGCGGCGGCAGGCCTGGCCAGTTGGCGTGCTCGGGGCTCAATTGGGCCTCGTCGCTCTGGATGCGGTAAATGTGAAACTCGATTTCCAAGCCGCAGCACAGGCCGTAGCCTTGTTCGGCCAATCGGCCCAGCGCGGCTTGCAAGATGTGTCGGGTGTCCAGCGCGACCGGTGTGGCATCGGGGTACCAGGGCTGGCATTGCACCCAACCGGTGTTGGGGCTCCAGGGCAAGATTTGAAATGTAGCGGGGTCGGCCATCAACAGCAGGTTGCTCGCATGCTCGAAGCGAGGCAGATCAGCGATGCCACCGGGTTCAAACACCTTGTACGCCGTGCGATCAGAGGTGTC
This sequence comes from uncultured Burkholderiaceae bacterium, assembly GCA_964531605.1. GTDB lineage: Bacteria > Pseudomonadota > Gammaproteobacteria > Burkholderiales > Burkholderiaceae_C > Defluviibacillus. The sequence goes on from CAZHDP010000207.1 coordinate 2,917, forward strand.
TTTGAGCAGCAAGGTGCTGACCATGCCCACCCCGCTGTTCATCGCCTTGAGTGCGGCATGGGCCATCAGTGTTTTGCCGCGTGTCACGCCATGCAGATCGCACCAGACAAAGCGGATTTGTTCCAGCTGATGTTCCCTGATCAAGGCCTCACACCGGGCCATTGCGGCCTCTCTGGCACTGCTGGTCAGGCCGCAGCGGTCGGCAAAGTGGCTCATGTGCTGGCTTTGTCTTGTCGCAGCCACATTGCACCTGCTTGCTTTTTGGCCACCGCATCGCGCCACCATTGCGCCCAATGGTCGGTGGGCGCAATGCCATCGACCGTGTCAGGTCCGCGCAAATCAGGCGCCAGCGCGGGGTCTGCCATGCCGGGTGCTGTGCCACCGGCCATGACCGTGTCAATCGCTTTGCGCAAGTTACGGCGGTTGGCCATGATCACTTTGTCGGTGGTGCCCAGGTGCTCTCGGGTGCGGTCCTGGATGGGGCCCATGCTCTCGCACGCCCATTGGTCATGCACATTGATGTCGCTCTCACCCATGCCCAAAAACGTCTGTTTAACCTGCTCCTCGGGGTTGAATCCCCACTGGTTGTGTCGCCCAGAGCGGGGAACATAGTTGGGCAACGTGACCGCCTCAAGGCGTTGGTTGCGCATGGTTTCTTTGTCCACAGGGCCATCAAAGCTCGTGAAAAACGCGTACCAGTAGTTGTGGGTGTCATCGACAGGGACATGCATTTGCGTGATGGTCATGGTCTCCGACAGCGGGATCACAAAGGTTTGGGGAAAGACCGCGTTGGTCACGCGCACGTGGGTCAGCGCGTCGTTGATGCGCCGCAGCGCCGTCAACTGCAAACCATAGGGCTTGGCTTCAAAGCTGATTTCGGGTTGGCCAAATTCACGCATGACTTTGGTCATGGGCCAACGCTCGCCGCCCACCTCACCCGCACTGGCGCCACGAAACTGCCGTCCATAAGTGGCCTCCAGCGATTCGTCTTGAAAGAACTGGTGCAGGTAAGAGGCATGGGCAGGGTCGATCCCCACTTCAAACGCTTGCAGCCAGTTGCAGTGCCACAGCCCCTTGAACGCAAAGGTGTGCGTGCCCGGCGCCGTGAAGCAATCCAAGGCGGGGAAGGGCGGTGGTGTCGACCCCTCGGGTCCAAACCAGCCAAACAGCACCCCGCTGCGTTCGACCAGGGGGTAGCTGCGTTGGCGAACCATTTTGCACAGCGTGCTGCCTGTCGGTTCTGCCGGTGTCTCGGTGCATTGACCTGTGGTGTCGAATTTCCAGCCGTGGAAAGGACACCGCAGACCGTCGCCTTCATTGCGCCCGAAGGCCAGATCGGCACCGCGGTGGGGGCAGTCACGGTCCAGCAGTCCAAATTGGCCTTGCGCGTCTTTGAACAACACCAAGTCCTGCCCCAGTGCCCGGACGGCTTTGACCGCTCGGATCGCCATGTTGGGGTCGAGCTTCGGGTCAAACTCATCCAACAGGGCCACGGGTTGCCAGTACTGCCGCAGCAATTGGCCGCCAGGGGTGCCTGGGCCCACCCGGGTGATGAGGTCGTTCAGTTCTGCTTTCATGGTCTCTTTCTCGCACTCGTTACAGGGGGGAGGTGGCTGCCCACAGGCACAATGCTAAAGCTTAAACCCTCGCCAGGCGTCGCCAAGCCAAGGCGTCACTGTCGAACCGTGTCACCCAGGAAACACCTCAGATGGACTTGCTGATTTCCGACTGGCCCTTGCCCCGCAACGTGCGCGCGGCCTGCTCAACCCGTTGGGGTGGCGTGTCCTTGCCGCCATTTGACAGCCTCAACCTTGGCGACCACGTGGACGATGCACCTGAGGCGGTAGATGTCAATCGACGGCGTTATGCCCAAGCCTTGGGTGCTCACCCCGTGTTTTTGCGGCAAGTCCATGGCTGGGATGTCGTCAACTTGCAGTCTGCTGCGCCTTGCACCAGCGCTGCGGACGCAGCCATCACGGGTGGAGTGGGCTTGGCGTGCACCATGATGGTGGCCGATTGCCTGCCGGTGCTTTTGGCCCGCCAAGATGGCAGCCAGGTGGCGGCTGCGCACGCAGGGTGGCGTGGCCTGGCAGGGCGCGATGGTGTGGGTGTCTTAGAGGTGGTGGTCAACACCTTGGCTGCTGAGGTGTCGCCTGACCGCATCACCGCGTGGCTGGGGCCATGCATTGGCCCACAGGCTTTTGAGGTCGGACCTGAAGTGCTCGCGGTGTTTGTTGATGCCGACGCCGCCAGCGCCGCCTGCTTTGTGCCGCAGGCCTCTGGCAAATATTTGGCTGACTTGGCGGGCTTGGCTCGCCGTCGTTTGAGTCTGTTGGGCATCACCTCGGTGTTTGGCAATGATGGCAGTCCAGGCTGGTGCACCGTGGGCAATCCCTCAAGGTTCTTTTCTCACCGGCGCGACCGTGGGCGCAGCGGTCGTTTCGCTGCCAGCATCTGGCGTGTTTGACGCTGCGGTCTGCGCGGCTTGGGCACTTTGATCGGCCTGGTATGCCGCCACGGCAGCGGCTTCCTCTGCTTTGCGTTGGCGTTTTCTAAGGGGAGACCCCATCAGGTAAACCACCAGTGAAATTGGCAGCAATCCGTACAACACAAATGTTATGGTTGCACCCAGAAGACTTCCTGTGGTGTTGGTGGCTTCTGCCACTGCCATCATCAATACGACATACATCCAAGCGATGGCGATCAAGTACATATACGTGTTCTTACGTGTTGTTGCTGCGCGTCACATCCGCGACAATGAATCGACTTAGACAGTGAGACAAGCAGAGGAGCTTCGCATGAATTCTCAGGCAGACTGGGCCAAGGCCGCAGAGCAATTTCAACAGAATTTTGCCGACACTTGGCAAAAAGCGGTCAAATCATTTCAGTCCATGGACATGGGTGATTTGATGAAAGGTTTTGCCGAGAATGGCATGGCCATGCCCGGCATGCCGTCGATGCCTGCTGTGCCTGGCATGCCTCAGATGCCGAACCTGGGCAGCCTGCCCAACATGCCCTCTGGCATTCAATTCCAGCCTGAAAAACTCGAAGCCCTGCAAAAGCAGTACATGCAAGAAGCTGCGGAGCTTTGGAGCCAGGGCATGAAAGGCAGTTTAACGGTCAAAGACCGCCGGGTCTCTGGCGATGCCTGGACCAGCAACCCCGTTGCGGCCTTTTCTGCCGCCGCATACTTGCTCAATGCCCGCACCATGATGGGCTTGGCCGAGGCGGTCGAGACAGACAGCAAAACCAAAAATCGCATCCGCTTTGCGGTAGAGCAGTGGATGGCCGCCGCTTCCCCGAGCAACTATTTGGCTTTCAATGCCGAGGCCCAGAAAAAAGCCATTGAAACCAAGGGCGAGA
>CAZHDP010000208.1:0-2363 GCA_964531605.1 uncultured Burkholderiaceae bacterium
CAGGGAATGGATGGAATAGAACACGCCCGACAAAAAGGTCATGGGCATGATGACGAAGTTTTGGAACGCGGCCAATTGGTCGAATTTTTCGGCCCACAGCCCCGCGATCAGCCCCAAAGCGCCCAACATGGCCGCCCCCAACACGGCAAACACCAGCACCCACAGCGGAGCCACCACACCGGGCTGGCCAAACCAGTAGGTCACCAGCATCACGCCCGCGCCCACGGCCAGGCCGCGCACCACCGAAGACGCCACATAGGCCACAAACCAGGCCCAGTGCGACATGGGGGTGAGCAACACGAACACCAGGTTGCCCATGATCTTGCTTTGGATGAGCGAGGACGAGCTGTTGGCAAACGCGTTTTGCAACACACTCATCATCACCAGCCCAGGCACGAGAAACGCTGTGTAGCTGACGGCGTCGTACACCTTCACACGGTCAGACAGCACGTGCCCGAAGATCAGCATGTAGAGCACGGCGGTGAGCACCGGAGCCGCCACCGTCTGGAATGACACTTTCCAAAACCGCAACACTTCTTTGTAGAACAGCGTCGCAGCGCCTTGCAGTGGATGGCTCATGACGAACTCCCGGGTACAGCCTGGGGTGCGGCCTGAGGCGAAGCCCCCATCACGTCGAGGAACACGTCTTCAAGATCAGCTTTGCGGATTTCAACGTCTTGCGCCTCCAAACCAGCCTCGCGCACGGCGGCGAGGTACTGCTCGATCTCTAAAGCGCTGTGGGCGGGAAACTGAACGATGCGCCCCGTGATGCGCGCTTTCGCTGCCAACACGGCGGGCAAATCTTCGTCGACCTTGAAACGAAGGACGTTGGCAGACGCCGACTTGAGCAATTCGCTGGTGGAATTCAACGCCACCACCTTGCCGGTTTTGAGCATCGCAATGCGGCTGCACAGGGCCTCGGCCTCTTCCAGGTAATGTGTGGTCAACAAGACCGTGTGCCCTTGGCGATTGAGTTTGGCAATGAACTGCCACAGCGTCTGGCGCAGTTCCACATCCACACCGGCGGTGGGCTCGTCCAGCACAATCACAGGAGGTTTGTGAACCAGCGCCTGCGCGACCAACACCCGACGCTTCATGCCCCCGGACAATTGACGCATGTTGGCGTCGGCTTTGTCGGCCAACCCCAAACTGCTGAGGAGTTCATCGATCCAGTCGTCGTTGTGCTTAACGCCGAAATACCCTGACTGGATGCGCAAGGCCTCTCGCACATTGAAAAAAGGATCGAACACCAGCTCTTGAGGCACGATGCCGAGTTTGCGGCGGGCTGCGGCGTAGTCGGTTTGGACATCGCTGCCCTGCACTTTCACACAGCCGCTGGTGGCATGGGTCAAGCCGGCCAATACACTGATGAGGGTGGTCTTGCCTGCGCCGTTGGGCCCCAACAAACCGAAGAACTCGCCTTCTTGAATGTCGAAGCTGACGCCGTCCAGCGCCCGCAACACAGAAGATTGAGGACCCCGCGGGGATGGGTATTCTTTGGAAACAGACTGGAACGAGATGGCGGGCATAGAACCGCCTATTTTAGCCCCCAGCCACCTCGAAACGACGCCACGAGCGCGTCAAGGTGCGGGAAGTAAGGCCTCAACCCCATAAAGCGTGGCTAACGCCACCAACCTTGGGGCCATGCCAGACACTGCAAACGCCTTGCCCGCCTCAGCGCAGTGTCGGCGACATTCGAGCAACACCGCCAACGCGGCGGAATCAAATCGGCGCAAGGCGCTGGCGTCAACAACCACCTGCGGGACTGACGCGCCAGCCACTGCTTGACGCAATTGCGCCCCGAATGCCCTGGCTTCGTTCAGGGTCAGCACGGCAGGCAAAGCAAGCGTCGCCATATGCTCAGTTCTTTTTAGCGGCGTTGGACTTGTTGCGCTGGGCCAGGGTTGTGGCCAATCCGTCCAAGCCATTGGCGTTGATCTCTTGCGCAAATTGGCTGCGGTAGGTGTCCACCAACCACACCCCCATCACATTGAGGTTGTAGATTTTCCAGCTGTCGGCCGCTTTTTCAAGCCGATAGTCCAACTGAATGGGATCACCACGGCCTCTGATCTCTGTGCGAACGACCACCTCTTTGTCGTCTGCCGCCATGCGAACAGGCTTCACGACGATGGATTGGTCACTCACCTGCGCCAAAGCACCGGAATAGGTGCGCACCAGCAAGGTTTTGAATTCATCTTGCAAACGCTTTTGCTGCTCAGGGGTGGCTTGACGCCACGCTGGACCCACTGCAGACGCCGTCATTCGAGCGAAGTTCAGGTTGGGCATGATCTTGGCATCCACCAGCGTGACGATCTTGTTGATGTCACCCGCCAGCGCCTTGTCTGACTTGATGGTTTCCAACA
>CAZHDP010000208.1:2373-6273 GCA_964531605.1 uncultured Burkholderiaceae bacterium
GTGATCAGCACTTCAGGGGCCTCGGCCGCTGCATGGCTCACGGCAGGGACAGCGGCAGAGGCCAACACGGCCGCACACGTGCCCAGGTTCATGGCCCACAGACCCAAGGTTCGACGATTCATCATTTCAATTCCTTCGCAGAAGCTGCGTGACCACACAACGCACCAACACCAAATTCAGCAGACACAAGGCTACTTTTCAGCAGGACCAGGGTCTGCTGAATTGTCTTCATCCGCTTTGTCACCCAGCACGTCACGCTGGCGAACTTGCAAAAACACATCCCGCGTGAACGAGTACCGATCTAATGCGGCCTCGTCCAACACATTTCCAGCCCCCAAAAACGAGGCGCGCATGTCGACCACGCGGGTGAAATACAGGGTGTTGCGAGATGACACATCGGGCAGATGGCGCACGGGGTCTGCATTCAAATCAATGGGGCGAACAACCGCATCCCGAAGCGTTGAGGGGCCCAGCACAGGTATCACCAAGTACGGCCCAGACGGCACACCCCAGCGGCCCAGCGTTTTACCGAAGTCTTCACGGTGTCGCTCGATGTTGGCCTCACTCGCGATGTCCAGCAAGCCCCCCAAGCCAAAAAATGTGTTGAGGTTGAAACGGATCAAGGTCTCAGCCGCGTCTTGCGCCTTGAGCTGAAACACGCTGTTGAAAAACGACCAGACATCCGTCAGGTTGGCAAAAAAGTTGGAAATGCCGCGGCGCACCAAGCTGGGCATGACGTCTTTGTAGGTTTGTGCGACCGGTTTGAGCACGGCCTTGTCCAGGCCATCGTTGAAGCGCCACACCACGCGGTTGACAGGCTCCAATGGGTCACGTGGATCACTTTTAGGGCTGGAGGCACACCCCACCACCAACAAGCTCAGGCCACAGATCAAGGCCAACAAGGACCTGCGGTACAGCATCAACACAGACATGTTCGACATGGCTAATTCCTAGACTGAAACTTACTTTTTCGAAGGCCCAGCAGGGGCTGCCCCCGCATCGCCAGATTTTTCAGGCCCATCAGCGGCTTTGCTGAACAAGAACTGGCTGATCAGGTTTTCTAACACCACCGCCGATTGGGTGCTCTGAATGCTGTCTCCGGCTGCCAAATTCTGAACATCAGCACCGGCTTCAATGCCGATGTACTGCTCGCCCAACAAACCGCTGGTCAAAATTTTCAACGAGCTGTCTTTGGGAAACGCATAGCGGGACTCCATCGCCATGGTCACACGGGCTTGAAACGTTTTGTCGTCAAACACGATGGACTCCACGCGCCCGACCACCACGCCTGCGCTTTTCACGGCGGCTTTGGATTTGAGCCCGCCAATGTTGTCAAACTTGGCCGTCACACGGTAAGTGGTGTCGAAATTCAGGCTCAACAGATTGGCAGATTTCAGCGCCAAAAACACCAGCGCCAGCGTGCCAATCACGACAAACAGGCCAACCCAGAAATCATTTTTAGAACGTTCCATACCCTGCTTTCCATACACGTGAGAACCCCATCCCACGAGGGGTAGATGAGGACATCTGAGACACCGTCATATGCTGAACATCAACGCCGTCAGCACAAAATCCAAGGCCAACACGGCCAACGAAGCCACGACCACCGTTCGGGTGGTGGCGTGCGACACGCCTTCCGGCGTAGGCTGGGCCTGGAAACCTTGAAACAAGGCCACGAACGTGACCGTGAAACCGAACACCACGCTCTTGATCACCCCGTTGCCAACGTCACGCCACACGTCAACGCCACCTTGCATCTGGCTCCAGAACGCGCCAGGATCAATGCCGATCAACAACACGCCGACAGCCCAACCGCCCAAGATACCGACAGCACTGAAAACCGCAGCCAACAGAGGCATGGCGATGACACCACCCCAAAAACGGGGGGCCAAAATCCGGCGAACCGGGTCAACCGCCATCATTTCCATTGCGCTCAACTGCTCCCCTGCTTTCATCAGGCCAATTTCTGCCGTCAACGAGGTGCCCGCGCGCCCGGCAAACAGCAGCGCGGTGACCACGGGTCCGAGTTCACGCACGAGACTCAAGGCCACCAACAGGCCCAGCGCCTCAGAAGAACCATAACGCTGCAAGGTGTAGTACCCCTGCAAACTCAGCACGAAACCGACAAACAGGCCTGACACCGTGATAATGGCGAGCGAGTAATTGCCTAAGAAGTGGATTTGGTCTCGCAAAAGCGCAAAGCGCCGCAAGGTGCCACCCAACAAAGCCACCAGGCGAATGAACAACCGCGCCGCATAACCGAGGTCATGCAATTGCCGGAGCACACCGTGACCCAACCTAGACAAGAATTCGGTCATGAACGCCCCACCTTGACCTGGCCAAAATCGTCCTCGACGCTGGGACCGGGGTAATGAAAACGCACAGGCCCTTCGGGCAGCGCGTTCACAAACTGGTGCACCAACGGATCGGTGCTGTGACGCACTTCTTCTGGTGTGCCTTGGGCAGCGATCTTGCCGTTGGCCAACACGATCACTTGGTCCGCGATGTGGAAGGTTTCTTCCAGATCGTGCGAGACGATGATGCTGGTCAGGCCCATGTTGTCGTTCAATTGACGAATCAATCGGGCAGCAGTCCCCAATGAAATGGGGTCCAAGCCTGCAAAGGGCTCGTCGTACATGACCAGTTCAGGGTCCAAGGCAATCGCTCTGGCCAGAGCCACACGGCGTGCCATGCCCCCTGAGACCTCACTGGGCATCAGATCGCGGGCGCCACGCAGACCCACGGCATTGAGTTTCATCAACACAATGTCACGGATCAAGGCTTCCGACAAATCAGTGTGTTCGCGCAGCGGGAAAGCCACGTTATCAAACACACTCAAATCAGTGAACAAGGCACCAAACTGGAACAGCATGCCCATGCGCCGCCTTGCGCCGTACAAGCCCTTTTGGTCCAACTGCGCCACGTCCAACGCAGGCTCGGCACGTCCACTGACCGGATCGACCACGCCATGCAACAGCACCTCACCCTGCTGGGGGCGGTACTGTCCGCCAATGAGGCGCAACACCGTGGTTTTGCCACCGCCAGATGCACCCATCAAGGCCGTGACCTTGCCCCGGGGAACCGTGAGTGTGACACCGTCCAAAATCACGCGCGCGCCATACCCGAAGGTGACGTTCTTGAGTTCAATCAGCGGAGAAGTGGATGTGGTGGTCATGACAAACAAAAAGCCGGTACTGGCCCGGCTTTTGAATGATAAGGGATTATCCCCATGCGAAATCAATTGCAACGGGGGTCAGTCCCCCCGCTTGTGCAGATTACCGTGGCAAATCACTGAAACCCATCAAAAATTCATCGACCGCACGCGCTGCTTGACGGCCTTCTCGGATGGCCCAGACCACCAACGACTGCCCACGGCGAATGTCACCCGCGGCAAACACCTTGTTCACGTTGGTTGCGTAGCCCCCCGTGAACTCGGTCGTTGCTTTGGCGTTGCCTCGGGCGTCTTTGTCCACACCAAAGCCGTCCAGAATGGTGGCAACCGGGTTCACAAACCCCATGGCCAGCAAGACCAAATCGGCTTGGTAGGTTTTTTCGGTACCGGCAATTTCAACCATCTTGCCACCTTTGAATTCGACTTGCACCGTCGTCAGGCCCGTCACCTTGCCTTTGGCACCGGTGAATTCTTTGGTGGAAATGGCGAACTCGCGCACACAGCCTTCGTCATGGCTGGAGCTGGTGCGCAGCTTCATGGGCCAATATGGCCAAGTCATGGACCGGTTCTCTTCGACCGGAGGCTGGGGCATCACCTCAAACTGCGTCACGCTGGCCGCACCGTGGCGGTTGCTGGTGCCCACGCAATCGCTGCCGGTATCGCCGCCACCAATCACCACCACATGCTTGCCATCAGCGCGCAACTGGGCCTTGAGCTTGTCGCCTGCA
>CAZHDP010000209.1:0-6262 GCA_964531605.1 uncultured Burkholderiaceae bacterium
GGCCAAATTTGGCAGCAGCAGCTCTGACCAGAAGGTCTTCCGAGACACCACTGGCACGCATCGCCAGCTCCCAAGCTTCAGCAACTGTACCGGGGAACCTGGCGGGCAAAGTGGCGCGTACCCCAGGCTTCAAGCCCTCAGCCACATCGGCCAGCCAACCGTGTCGGTTTGTGTGTTCGATCGCCATGCTATGGCACCATCCCGTGCCCCTGCACTGACACATGCATCAAGGGTGAGAGATGTCCTTTCAGGGAGCTCAGCGTAGCATGGTGGCCACAACGCGGTGCGCAGGCCAAACAAAATCCGCCTGCGTCAAGGGGTTACTGGTGAAGCGGCCTCAAGCGGCAGCTTCCTCAAACGCAATTTGCACCTTCAACGATTGCTTTTTGTCACCCGCCAACTCAAATGCTTCCAATGCACGAGAGACTGGCAACACGGCCGTGATCACGGGTTTGCCGTCGATCAGGCCTTGGTTCAAGAATTGCACTGCCGTGGCAAATTCACCGTGGAAGCGGAAGGTGCCGCGCAGGTCGATTTCCTTCGCGACGATTTGTGTCATCGGCAGGCTGATATCGCCACCCATGCCCACGGTCACCAAGACGCTGCGCGGAGCAATCACATCGAGAGCCAGCCGCAAAGCAGGCTCACTGCCTGAGGCTTCAAACACGGCGTCAAATTGGCCTTTGTCCACTTTGTAGCGGTCCATTGCTGCGGCGTTGGTGATCAGGTTGACGGTCTCGTCGGCGCCCATTTGCTTGGCGCATTGCAAGGGCAAGTCGGCAATGTCAGCCGCCACGATGCGGGCTGCACCGGCGCGACGCAGGGCACCGATCAACAACGATCCGATGGGGCCGCAGCCCGTGACCAACACCTGCTTGCCCAGCACACCTCCAGCGCGCTGAATGGCATGCAAGCCCACGGACAAGGGCTCTGCCAGTGCCGCCTCTGAGAGGCTTACATGGTCGGCAATCGGGTGCGCCTGGTAGGCTTCAATCACCAGCTTTTCGCTGAACGCACCTTGGATGTGCGGGAAGGGCATGGCACTGCCGTAAAACCGCATCGACAGGCATTGGTTGTGCATGCCGCTTTGGCAAAAACGGCAATGACCACACGGACGCGATGGCGAAATGGCAATGCGCTGGCCCTTTTGGAAGCCTTGCAACTCAGCACCCACGGCTTCAACAATGCCTGAGACTTCGTGACCCAATGTGATCGGTTGCTTGATGCGCACGGTACCAAACCCACCGTGCTGCGAGTAGTGCAGATCTGAGCCACAAATGCCACCGAAGGCGACTTGCACCATCAACTGCTTGGCGCCCAAAGTGGGCGTTTCCAGGTTTTCGAGCCTCAAGTCCTGGGCTGCATGACAAACGACCGCGCGCATGGGGATTACCTTTTCATTCAACAAAACGATGCCAACAGGGATGCCAATTCAGGCCTTGCTTTCAGGGGCAGGCATGTGCAATTGCACATCTTCCTCAGATTCGAGCACTTGAATCAAGTCTTCCTCATCAATTTGCCCCAACGCCAGTTTGACCAATTTACCGACGATCAATAAACCCATGGCAATGCTGGTGACATAGCCTACGCCGTAGACCCAAATCATGGGCAGCTCGGTGACAGCAGACAAGGTGCTCGTGTTGATGGTGTGTTGCTTGTAGGTGCCATAAAACATCAGACTGCAGCAAAACAACATCAACAGGTTCGAGAGCACAAAACACAATTTTTTACCCAGCAACGGCAGGGCGCGCACCAAGGTGTCTACACCCAGGTGAGCGTTGTCTTTCATCGCGACAACAGCGCCCAAGAACGTGATCCAGATGAACAGAAAGCGTGACAACTCCTCTGAACTGATGATGCCGGAGTTAAAGCCGTAGCGCAGCACCACGTTGCCAAACACCATGACCACCATGGCGGCCAGCATCAGGACCAGCAACATCTCCGCACAGCGGAAAAAGAGGTCGTTGAGTTTCTTCATGCTTTCTGCTTCCTGTGGAGGACGTTATTTGGTCGCGGCAATCGCCTTCAACAAAGCCGTGCCATTCTTTTCACCGAACGACTTTTCGATGGCTTCAGACACGATCTTTTGGAAAGGTGCCATGTCTGCATTCTCCACCACCTGCATGCCGGACTTCTTCAAATCTGCAATCACCTTGCCCGCATTTTGGGCATTCAGGTCGCGCTGGTATTTTGCGGCTTCGAGCGCTGAATCCATCAAGATGGTTTGGTAGTTGGCAGGCAGGCTGTCGAACTTGGCCTTGTTCATCGCCAGAATCAGCGGCGAGTACACGTGGTTGCTGACCGTCAAGTGCTTTTGCACTTCATAGAACTTGGACGACCAGGTCACATTGATCGGATGTTCTTGTGCATCGAAGGTGCCCATTTCCAGCGCGGTGTACAGCTCAGCGATGGGCATGGGCGAAGGGTTCATGCCCAAGAGTTTGAACGCCTGGATGTGGTATGGGTTACCTGTAGAGCGGATCTTCAAACCCTTGACATCGTCCACGGTGCGGATGGGGCGCTTGTTGTTGGTGAAAGCACGCCAGCCGTTTTCCCAATAAGCCAAGCCTTTGAGGCCGTGGGGGGTCAGCTCGTTCAGCACACCGGTGCCGATGGAGCCGTCCAGAACGGTGTAGGCGTGTTGTGCGTTGCGGAACACAAAGGGCAACTCCAACGCAGCCGTGTTGGCCACGATGCCGTTGTAGTTGGACGCGCCGCTGGACACGATGTCAATCGTGCCGCCGCGTGTGCCATTGATCATCGCCGCGTCGTTGCCCAATTGGTTCGATGGGTACACGGTGATTTCAACATCACCGTTGGTGCGTTGTTTCACCAATTCAGCCAGCTTCACAGCCGCCGCGTGTTGGCCATCGGTATTGGCCACGGCGTGGCCCAGCTTGAGGTTGAATTTGGCTGCAAAGGCTGCAGAGCCCATGCTTGCGATCAGGCAAGCCAGCAACAATTTAGATACTTTTTTCATGTCATGTCTCCTGTCAATTAAAAAAACAAACGCTGTCGTCAATCGGTGGGCATGGCAAATTCGTCCGCACTGAAAATGGTATGGAACACACTGCCGTCAAACATCTCAATCAAAGCTTTGGACACTTCCTTGCTCTTCATGCGGACTTCTGAAGCCAGCGCGATGTCAATCGACTCGCGCGTGGGGTAACGCACCGAGAGCACCATTTCCAGGTGGGGGTCGCTCACGTCACATTCGATCTGCCGCAGCACGCGCACCTCTTGCGCGCCAGGAAAGCGTGTCCACAGGGGCACGAGTTGCTCGCGGATGTAGCTGTTGAAAGCGTCTTCAAACCCGGGTTTGACTTGACCGCGAAAAAATGCGCAACGGATGTACATGAAGTGCCTTGTGGTATGTCCTGAATCCAACTCAGGACGGGGAAAAAACAGAAGAAAGCAAACCCGCTTGGGCCTGGGCAACCAGCGCATCCAAAGCTTGGTCGATGGGCACAGTCACCACATCGGACTCCTCTGCCGACGGGACTTGAAGCGTTCGAAACTGGCTGTCCAGCAGTTCTGGGGGCATGTAGTGACCTTGTCGCTGGGCCAAACGCTGGCGAATCAATGCAGCGGAGCCTTGCAGGAACACAAAACGCACTTCCGGCGCCCATGCGCGGATGCGGTCGCGGTAGTCGCGTTTGAGCGCAGAACAGGCAACCACCCTTCCTCGCCCAGTACTGGGGGCTTGCGCCAAATGCTGTCCGATCCGGTCTAACCAAGGCCAGCGGTCTGCGTCTTCCAAAGGGATGCCTGCGCGCATTTTGGCCACGCTCTCACTCAAATGCAGGTCGTCCCCGTCGGTCACGTCGAGCCCCATGGCATCCGCCAACGCAGCAGACACCGTGGACTTGCCACAGCCAGAGACCCCCATCACCACCACTTGGAAAACAGGTTCTTTGACCAGCGACGCCACAGGCATGGTCAGACACCCAATTGGGCTTTGCACTCAGGCACAGGCGTCAGCAAAGCTTGGCCTGCAAGCCCGGCTTGCATGTTGGCGAAGGCCAAATCAGCCATGGCTTGGCGGGTTTGATGGGTCGCACTCGCCATGTGGGGCGTCAGCACGACGTGGGGCATCGTCCACAACGCGGCAGGCACGTTTGGCTCGTCAGCAAACACATCAAGCCCAGCTCCGGCAATGGTGCCATCGCTCAACGCTTGCACCAAAGCGGCTTCGTCGGCCACACTGCCGCGCGCCACATTGATGAAATAACCTTGGCTGCCCAAGGCCTTCAGCACTTCGGCGTTGATCAGGTGTTTGGTGCCCTGACCTCCCGGTGTGATGGCGACCAAAAAGTCCACCTGCGCGGCCAGTGCTGCGGCCGTGGGGTAATACTGAAAGCCACTGTCTGGACGCTCAGTGCGGGTGGTGTAGGCCACCGACATGCCAAAAGCCTGCGCGCGCTTGGCGATGGCCGAGCCGATGCGCCCCAAGCCGACGATGCCCAGGCGCGAGCCCGACACTTTGCGCCCCAAGCGCATGGGCGCTTTCGGCCATTGGCCCTGGCGCACATGCTGGTCCGCTTGCGGGATGTTGCGCGCCACGCTGAGCATGAGGCCCATGGCCAAGTCGGCCACATCGTCGGTCAGCACGTCAGGCGTGTGGGTCACAGGGATGCCGCGGGCGATGGCCGCAGGCACATCTATGCCGTCGTAACCCACGCCAAACACGGACAACACCTTGAGCGCAGGCAGTTGTGCGATCAAACTGCCAGGCACCACAGACTCACCACCAGCGGCCAGACCCGTGATGCGTGGAGCGATCGCCGCCAAGGCCTGCGCGCCACCGGCAGGGTCATATTCGTGCACGGTGTGTACGGCTTTCAACGCGGCCACATACAGCGGATGCACTTTGGGCATCACCAAAATTTCGGACTGGGACAAAACATCTCCTCGGACAGCGCTGTCCAGTGGCATCTGAAAAAAACCGGGTTTACACACTTGACCGGTTTTTGGACAGCGCTATCCTAAAGACTGTCGCCGCCCTTTTGGTCAGTATTTACCCTTGTATCGCATGTCACCAAGCTCCCCACGTCACCGCTCCACGGGCCGAATCACGCTGGCCGACGTGGCCAAAGAAGCAGGCGTCAGCCCGATCACGGTATCACGTGCGTTGCGGGGCGAGCGAGCAGTTGACCCAGTGCTGGTGGAACGGGTCACCACCGCCTCGCGCAAGCTGGGCTACGTGCCAGACCCTGCGGCCCGGGCGTTGGCATCGCAACGCAGCAACCACGTGGCCATCCTGATCCCCAAGCTGTCAAACACCCTGTTTGTCGACCTGCTGGATGCCGCGCAACAAAGTTTGCGCGCCGCGGGCTTCCAAACCCTGATCGGGGTGACCCATTACGACGAAGACCAAGAAGAACAGTTGTTGCGCGAGCACTTGCTCCACCGCCCTGCGGGTCTGTTGATCACCGGCCTGAACCACACACCTGCAACCCAGGCGTTGATCGAGCACAGCCGCGTGCCTTGCGTACATTTGATGGACCTGCCACCGGCTGACCAGGGCGGTACCTGCTGCGTCGGGTTTCGGCAAAACGCGGCGGGAGAAACACTCACCCACCACCTGTTGCAAAGGGGTCGCCGCCGCATTGCTTTTGCTGCCGCACAACTCGACCCCCGTGTGATGCAAAGGCTCTATGGCTGGCGCTCGGCGTTGCAACAGTCTGGACGCTATGACGCTCGTCTGGAATTCCTCGACCCAGCACCGTCTTCTTTGGCGCTCGGTGGCCAGATGCTTGAACACATCGTGACCACCCAACCCGACGTAGATGCCATTTTTTTCTGCAACGATGACTTGGCACAAGGGGCGCTGCTGGCCGCCTGGCGCTTGAACATCGCTGTGCCACAGCGCGTGGCCATTGCCGGCTTCAATGACCTCACCGGCAGCGACCAAATGCTGCCAGCACTGACCACCGTGCGCACACCGCGCGCAGACATCGGACGCGCAGGGGCACAAATGCTGCTCGGCCTGATCCGTGGCGGCGATCAAGCCCCATCATGCGTGGACTTGGGCTTTGAGCTGATCGTGCGTCAAAGCACCTGAGCCAGCACCTGAGAAAGACTTTGCGCTACCCCCTCACACAACGGGGGCTTTGAGCACATTCACAAGAGGCTGACCCGCCGACAAGCGGGAAATGTTGTCGGCCATGGTTTGCTGACGACGGGTGACCGTGCCTGAGGTCCAACCAGACATGTGCGGGGTGAGCGTCACGTTGTCGAGCGAAGCAAAGTCCAATGAGGA
>CAZHDP010000210.1:0-6258 GCA_964531605.1 uncultured Burkholderiaceae bacterium
TGCGGGCATCATTGTCATCGCAGCGAACGCTGGCGGCGCTTGGACGCCACTCGGGGACGTCACCACCACCATGTTGTGGATCGGCGGACAGGTGACCACGGTCGCCATCATGTCTAAATTGTTTCTTCCTTCCCTGGTCAGTTTGTTGATTCCGCTGTTCATCGTCAGCCGAAGCCTCAAGGGCCAGTTTGTGGTCATGCCACAGCAGGCAACCGATGCAGGTCTGCCCAAGACCACAGCATTCGAACGTCATCTGATGTTTTTTTTGGGGCTTGCCATCTTGGTTGCCGTACCGGTGTTCAAGACGCTGACCCACCTGCCGCCCTTCATGGGCATGTTGTTGGGTTTGGGTGTGCTGTGGATGGTCGGAGACTTGGTACACAAAGAGAAGCCCGACGACACGAAGCAGCACCTCACTTTGGTTCACGCGATGACGCGCATTGACATGAGTGCCATCGTGTTTTTCGTGGGCATTTTGTTGGCTGTGGCAACCTTGGAGCACACGCATGTGTTGTCGTCATTGGCTCAGTGGCTGACCGATGTTGTGGGACACCAGGATGTGATTGTGTTGATCATCGGGCTCGCCAGCGCTGTGGTGGACAACGTGCCCCTGGTGGCTGCATCGATGGGCATGTTCAGTTTGGCCCAGTACCCCGCGGACAGTTCGCTCTGGCTGTTTTTGGCCTACTGTGCCGGTACTGGCGGGTCCATCTTGATCATCGGGTCTGCCGCGGGCGTGGCGGCCATGGGCTTGGAGCGCATCGAGTTCATGTGGTACGCGCGAAAAATTGGTCTCCTTGCTTTGGTGGGGTACCTTGCTGGTGCGGCTTGGTATGTCCTTCAGCAGCGCATTTGGGGTGCATGATGTTGTCCTCCGCGCTGAACACGTCTGCCATCCGAACCGGTGGCAAAGACCTGTTGTCTGTGGCATTGATGGATGCGCGCAACCGCAGCTTGTTCCTGCTGTGTCAAGTTGAACCGCTGTGGACTTCTGGCAAATACCCGCATGATGCGGCGCTGAGCTTGGGCATTCCACCGCCGCAGTGGATTGCGGGGCGTCTCGGCTGGTACCAAGAGCGGTGGACAGCTCGCAATGTTCAGCGTCATGTTGGGGCAGGCCTCGATCTCAGTCAACCACCGTTGCCCTCCATTGATCCTTACGCTGACGAACGCTGGGGCATGGCGCGCGTGGGTTTCACCGCCAGCGAACGGCAAGCGGCGGTATCGTTTGAATCGACCCGTGCCTATTTGTTGGAAACCTTTGAGTTGACCTTGGGTTTGCTGGAGAAAGCCGCGGACGATGACGCGGGGCTTCACGTCTTTCGCGCCTGCCTGTGCCACGAAGACCAACAAGCCGAGGTTTGGCTTCAGCATGCCCAAATGCTGGGGTTGCCCGTCCAGTTGACGGCAGCGCCCACCGTGCTGCCGCGGCCACCGATGGGCTTGACAGGCACCTGCTGGCGTCTGGGCTCTGACCCTGGTGGTTGGGTGCCTGACAACGAAATGCCTGTGCATTCTGTGCAGTTACCCTCGTTTGAGATCGACGCTCAGCCTGTCACCTGGGCTCAGTTTTCAGAGTTTGTCGACGATGGTGGGTACGACGAACCATCGCATTGGTCAGCGCAGGGCTGGGCGTGGGTGACCTCACCTGACCCGTTGAACCCGCAGGACTGCCATCGTCGAGCCCCCCGGTATGTTGAACACATGGGGCGGGCGAGTGGTGCTGTCGTGCAAACCCGTTTTGGACAAACCACGCGTCTCAACGCCAACCAAAGTGCGGTCCACCTCACCTGGTGGGAGGCCGATGCCTATGCCCGCTGGGCTGGGCGGCGGTTGCCGGACGAGGCTGAGTGGGAAATCTCAGCCCATCAGGCTGGCCGACAAGGTTGGCGATGGGGTGATGTGTGGGAGTGGACGGCCAATGTCTACCGCCCTTATCCGGGTTACCAGGGGTCGGTTTCGGGCGCCGCGATGGATCCCACTGAAAACGTGGCGTTCGGCCAAGGTCGCGTGGCGCGTGGTGCCTCATTTGCCACGGCAGATCGCTTGCGTCATCCCAAGGCTCGACGCGGATTGCACCCTGATCGAAACGATGGGTTCATCGGTTTCAGAACCTGCGCTGTCTGACCTCTTTCTCGCTTTGTTCGCCTGCCGGGTTTCTACGCATGGCATCTGATGGTGGCTTCAATACACTTGTGTACAGTCATCGCGCTGCGGGGCTCCAAGGGTCTGAACATGAAACTGCGAAAACGTGTACTCACTGCCGTGTGCGTCCTGGTCGTTTTAGGCGGCCTGTTGTTTGTCAATCGATTGACCGTGCTTCAGTATTCCTTGGGGTGGTACACCGATCTCCTTCACCCGCGTGCACCTAACCAGGTGGTGCCTTGGCAGTCTGGTCCCGCTGGCGCACCGTCTGCATCGTCTTCTCGCCCCCCCAATGTCATCGTCATCTTGGCCGACGACTTGGGGTTCAACGATGTCACGGTCAACGGTGCAGGGGCGTGGGCGGCGCAAGGCGTGCCCACGCCACACATTGACTCGATTGCCCGTGACGGGGTTCATTTTGTGCAAGGCTATTCTGGTGCTGCTGTCTGCACCGTCTCTAGGGCCGCGCTGATGACAGGGCGCTATCCCTGGCGGTTCGGTGTTGAGTTCACGCCTACACCTGGCGCGATGGCCCGGGTGGCGGGCAAACTGTACGGCGATGCCTTCCCGTTGAACCCCATCGTGATTGACCAAGAAGAAGCCGGCCGTGCCAAGCCTTTCAACGATTTGGGCATGCCAGCATCTGAGCAGACCATGGCAGAGTTGCTCAAGGCCCGGGGCTACCACACCCTGCACATCGGCAAATGGCATTTGGGCAGCACCCCACAGATGAGGCCCAACAACCAGGGCTTCGACGAAACCTTGTTCATGGAAAGTGGGCTGTACTTGCCTGAAAACGATGCCCGCGTTGTCAATGCCAAACAAGACTTTGACCCTATCGACAAATTTTTGTGGCCCAACATGCGCTTTGGGGTGAGCTACAACGGCGGGAAATGGTTTGAGCCATCGAAATACCTGACGGATTACTTCACCGACGAAGCTGTCACCGCGATCAAGCACAACAAACAGCGACCGTTTTTTCTGTTCCTGGCCCACTGGGGGGTGCATTCCCCGCTTCAAGCCAGCAAGGAAGACTATGACGCCTTGCCACACATTCAAGACCACCGTCAACGGGTGTATGCGTCGATGGTGCGCTCAGTGGACCGCAGTGTGGGCAAGGTGTTGCAGACCTTGCGTGAAGAAGGTCTGGACGACAACACCCTGGTGGTGTTCACCAGTGACAACGGGGGGCCGGGCTACATCGGTTTGCCCAACATCAACAAGCCTTTTCGAGGGTGGAAGCTGACCCAGTTTGAGGGCGGTGTGCGTGTGCCGTATGTGGCCAAGTGGCCGGGGCACATTCCTGCAGGTCTTCGGTACAACGCGCCCGTGTCGAACATTGACATTCTGCCCACGGTCATGGCCGCTGCAGGGGGGCAAGTGCCTCAGGACCGCGTGGTGGATGGCGTGAACTTGCTGCCCCATTTGAAGACTGGGGGCCTGCCTCAGGCCTCACGTGCTTTGTTTTGGCGCGATGGACCGTTGCGCACCATACAAGAGGGGGGATGGAAGCTCACTGTGTCGGCCAGGCCTGCCAAAGACTGGCTTTATGACCTGAACAGCGATCCCATCGAAAAGAACAATTTGGCAGCGTTGCAACCCGCGAGACTCGCTCAAATGAAGGCCGCTCTGGCCGCGCATCACGCTCAAATGCCCGCTGCGCTCTGGCCCTCATTTTTGGAAATTCCCATTTACATCGACAAGACTTTGGATCAAGCGGTGAAGCCCGGCGATGAATACACCTATTGGTCAAATTGAACGGCGACTGCCGCGCGCTCGGGTGACGGCGTGAAGCTTGTGCCTGTTTTGATCGGTGTTGCAGCAGCATGCCTGGCATGGTGGTGGACTTTGGCGCCCGCACGTGGAGAAGCGAGAGCCGAACGCATGGTGTGCGACACCAACGCTGGCTCCAATGTGGACCGCCATGCTGGCATGGTGTGGGTGCCCGCAGGAAGCTTCGATCTGGGGGATGACATTTACCCAGAGGAGCAACCTGTGCGCCGTGTCACAGTCAAAGGGTTCTGGATGGACCGCACAGAAGTCACCAACCGCCAGTTTGCAGCGTTCGTTGCTGCCACCGGGTATGTGACCACCGCAGAACGCCCCGTGGACACAGCTCGTCATCCCGATTTACCCCGTGCCATGCGTCAACCGGGTGCTGTGGTGTTCACCCCACCAAAAGCGAACACCAACCCCATGCAGGCCTTGGATTGGTGGCGCTACACGCCTGGTGCGAATTGGCGTCACCCAGGTGGGCCACAGACCGACGTGCAGGGCCGAGACGAGTTTCCTGTGGTCCACGTGACGTTTGAAGATGCCACGGCCTACGCCCGCTGGAAAGGGCGTGAGTTGCCCACCGAGGTGCAATGGGAGTGGGCCGCCAGAGCAGGGGCCTCTGCCCCTCTTGGCGTGAAAGACCAACCCACGCAAGCCAACACCTGGCAGGGGCTGTTCCCCGTCGTGAATGCAGCGGACGATGGCTTTGTGGGTTTGGCGCCGGTAGCTTGTTATGCAGCCAATGCATTTGGCCTGCATGACATGATCGGTAACGTCTGGGAGTTGACTTCGGACCTCTACCGCCCCGGGCATGGGAACAGCGCAGACGATGCCTCCGATGGCCCCACGCAGGTGCCGTTGGTACGGCGTACCGCCTCGACCGGCACACGTGTCATCAAAGGAGGGTCGTACTTGTGTGCGCCCAATTACTGCTTGCGTTACCGCGCTGGGGCACGTCAGCCCCAAGAGGAAGATTTGGCCGTGAGCCACTTGGGTTTTCGCACCGTGTCCAAGGCGGACGCACCATGACCCACCGGGCACTCACACGCTTGTTTGCGCTCCGACGGTGGGTCAAGGTCCTGCTGGGTTCATGGGTGGTATTGGCGTTGATGGCCACGGTGCTCTACCAAAAAGCGGAGTTCATTGTGCTGGGGGCCGAGGGCTACATGTTCGGTTACCCCTTGGTGATCATGGACGTGACGCGTGAAACAAGCGCCATGCGGCCAGAGAATCAATTGAACCGGGCTCGACGGTTCCCAGATGCCCGGTTCAAAGAGGTGGTTCGACCGAATGTAGACACGCTTTACACCTCTGCCTTCATCGACACGCGCCAAGGACCTTGGGTGTTTGAGATGCCCGCCAACACCCTGCGCTATGAGGTCATGCCGTTCATGGACGCGTGGACCGATGTGTTTGCTGCCCCTGGGACCCGCAGCTCGGGCACCTCAGGGGGACGGTATTTGCTGGTGGGGCCCGATTGGCAAGGCAAGGCTCCATCCGGGCTGACCTTGCTCCGTTCACCCACCGCCATGGTGTGGTTGATCGGACGTACCCAGACCAACGGCGCCACCGATTACCCTGTGGTGCACCGCTTGCAAGATGCGTTGTCATTGCGAACCCTGGAAAGCGGGTCACAAGGCTTGCCTGGGCACCAACCCCTTGTCACGCCGACGGAACAGGCAGACGCATGGCCTGTCGAGGCTGCCGCATCAACTGCAGCGTCAACTCCCGCATCGCCCGTGGCGCAGATGAAGACAATGGACGTGCAAACCTTTTTCAACCGTCTGGCGACCTTGATGGTCAACAATCCACCGCGTCAGGCCGACGGGCCCATGTTGGTGAAACTGAACCGCATTGGGGTTCAGCCCGGCCAACCACCTGAATGGACGCTGTTGGAACGTTGGGGCGTGGCTCTGGGTCGACAGCTTGCCGATTGGAAGGTCCAGCAGGAGCTGCGCCAGCCGCGCGAAGGGGTCAATGGTTGGTCGACGCCGCCGATGATCTTGGGCAATTACGGCACGTTTTACAACACGCGAGCAGTGGTGGCCATGGTTGGTCTGGGCGCCAATTTACCCGCCGATGCCATGTACCCCAGTGCCACCACCGATGCACAAGGCAAGCCGCTGCATGGACGGCACCGCTATCGGCTGCATTTCGAACGCCATCAGTTGCCGCCGGTCCACGCGTTCTGGTCTGTCACGGCCTACGGCGCAGACGATTTCTTGATCGACAACCCTTTGAACCGCCATGCCCTGGGCGATCGCGACGCTTTGGCGTTCAACGCAGATGGGTCGCTGGACTTGTGGGTGCAGGCAGATGCCCCAACCGCAGACAAGG
>CAZHDP010000211.1:0-4298 GCA_964531605.1 uncultured Burkholderiaceae bacterium
TGAGGCGGTAGATGAAGCCGATGCTGGTGAAGGTTTTGCCGCTGCCGGTGGCCATTTGGATGAGGGCTTTGGGCTTGTTCGCGGCGAGGCTTTTTTCCAGGTTGGTGATGGCGCTGATTTGGGCGGGCCACAGTTGGTAGCTGGCGCCGCCACTGCCCCACTGGGTGACGAGCTGGGGCATGTGGCGCATGCGTGCCAAAAACGTGCTGGGTGCTTCGCTGACGCATTGGCCACCCGAATTGCCAGGTGCAGGTGCGGGGATCAACGCCAGCCACTGCACCAGCAACTCGGGCCGGAAGAAGGCAAACACGGCGCGGGCACGGGGCTCGGGGTCCAGGCCGTTGGTGAAGTGGGTTTCAATGCCCGTGCTTTCCCACACAAAGGGCAAGGGTCGGTGCCATGCGGGCAGGCTGGTGGGCAGGCCTTGGGCGTAGCGGCCGCTTTGCAGCTCGACGCCAGTGAGGGTGGCCCCGGTCTTTTTGGCTTCGATCACGCCGCAGGCTTTGCCGTTGACGTAGAGCAGGTAATCGGCAAAGCCAAAGCCGGTGTTGAGGGGGAATTCGCGGATGGCCACGCCAGTGCTGGCGTGGAGGTTGGCATCAGCCACATTGCAGACGTGCCAACCCGCGGCAAGCAAGAGTGCGTCGATCTGGAGTCTGGCTTTGGCCTCTGGCGTCATCGGTGGTCCCCCTCGGGCATTCTAGGGGGCGCGCACCGCTCAATGCAGCAAAACAGGGCGGTTGGCGTGGGTGTGTGAACTATTCACATTTCACGGGGCGCCGCACCTGGGCGCACTCAGGCGCTGGGCTGCTCCAACAGCGCCCGCTTCATGACCTTGCCGCTGTGCGTCATGGGCAGCGCCTCAAGGCGGGTCACTTGGGCGGGTCGCTTGTAGGGGGCCAGGTGATCGGCCAAGTGGCGGTTGAGGGCAGCCATGTCGATGGGGGTGGGGCTGGTGGTTTCCACAAAGGCCAGCACGGTTTCGTTGCCGTCGGCTTCTTTGCGGCCGATCACCGCAGCGCGCTGGATGCCGGGGAAGTGCATCAGCACCGATTCGACCTCTCCGGGGTAAACGTTGAAGCCCGAGCGGATGATCATTTCTTTCAAGCGGCCCACCACAAACAGTGCACCGTCAGCGGCCACGTAGCCCACGTCGCCGCTGGCGTACCAGCCGCCGGGGCGCATCACCTGGGCGGTGGCGGCTTCGTCGCGGAAGTAGCCGGGCATCAAGCCGGGGCCGCGCATCCAGATCTCGCCCCGAGCGATGGTGTCGGGGGCTTGGTCTGCCGTGGCGGGCGGCACGTCTTGGCCTTCGCTGTCGACGATGCGCAGCTCTGCGCCTTCGATGAGGTAGCCGGCAGAGGTGTCGTCACGCCACACACCGCGCTGCACCAGCGTGAGCGCACCCGCGTACTCCGACAAGCCGTAGCCATGGTGCAGAGGTTTGCCGTAGTGGGCTTCCACCGCGCGTTTAAGGCTGATGTCCAACGGTGCCGCGCCGGTGTAAACGTAGCGCAAATCGGGGCACACGGGCTTGTCGATGCCTTGCGACGCTGCCCACGCCAGCAGGCGGGTGAACATGGCGGGCGGGCCTTGCAGGTTGGTCACGCCGTGGTGGGCCAGGGCGTCGTACACATCGGCCGGGTCGAACTTGCTGCGCATCACCAGCGTCGAGCCCGCGGTGAGCGATGCCACCAAAACGGTGGCCAGGCCAAAGATGTGCGTCATGGGCACGTAAGCGTAGGACTTGTCTTGCGGGCCCAGGCCCCGGTTGGCCGCCGAAAGGCGCCCGAACTGCAACAAGCCCAGGTGGCTGACCATCACCCCTTTGGGCGTGCCTGTGGTGCCTGAGGTGAAGATGATCGCAGCAACCCGGTGCGCCAGGTCGCCCTGCTGCGGCGTGGCTTGGCTGCGCGTGGCGGTGCGCTGCAGGCCGGGCAAAGCGCTCTCCACCGCATGCAAGGTTTGTCCATGCACTTGCGCCGCGTCAGAGACGGTGCTGGTGAAGTACACGAGGCGTGGGTCGGCCTTGTCGATGAAACCGGCGATCTCGCCTCGCGACATGCGGGCGTTGACCCCGCAAGACCAGGCCCCGACCCGGCTGCACGCCAAGATCAGAGCCACGTGCTGCGGGCAGTTCTCGGCCACGATCAAGATGCGGTCACCCGGCAACACGCCTTGGACGCGCAACTCGGTGGCCAAGGTGTCGACCCAGCCACCCAAATCGGCCAAGGTGTGCGTGGCGTCTGGGGTTTGCAAAAACGGCAGCTCAGGCGTGGCGGCCAGGCGTTGCTCAAAGACCTGGTGGATGTGGGTCAGGGGCGTTTCGGTAGCGGAATTCATCGGGTGGTCAGTGGGGTCCGTGGTCATTCGGGCTTGAAGCCCACTTCGTCGAGCATCTGTTTTTCGCGGGCAAATTGGGCGACGGCGTAGCTGCGGAAGGCAGCACTGTCCAAAGGCCAAGGGGCCAGGTCAAAGTCGGCCAACTGGCGAGTCACATCAGGGTGCTGCGAAGCCTTTTGAAAAGCGGCTTGCAGTTTGGCCGTGATGGCGGGGTCCAGGTTTTTAGGGGCGACGATGCCAAAGGGCGACTGCACCACCAGGTCGTAGCCGCTCTCTTTGACGGTGGGCACCTGCGGCCAGCGTTTGAGGCGCTGATCGGTGAACGAGGCCAACACCCGCACTTTGCCCGAGATGGCCATCGCGCCAAAACCAGGGTCACCGTACACGTCGAGGTGACGACCCACCACGGCGGTGAGTTGCTCGGCCCCGCCCTTGAAGGGGATGAAGTTGAACTTCACCCCCGCCGCGCGGGCCAGGCGCTCGCCGTAAATGCGGTTGGCACTGGTGGCGCCCACGTTGCCCCAAGAGATTTGCCCAGGGCGGTTGCGGGCATCGGTGATCAGGTCTTCCAATGTCTTCCAAGGCGCGTCGGCCGCGACCACGATCCCCGTGCTCAGGCCTGCGACACCGCTCACAAAGGTGAAATCGCGCAGCGGGTCCCAAGGCACCTTGAGCATGTGTGGCTGGCGGATCACCGAGTTGTGCATGATGCTCAGCGTGTAGCCATCAGACTCGTTCATCGTGGCCAGCGCAGCCGTGGCCGTCACGCCACCGCCGCCGGGTTTGTGCATCAACACGATGGGTTGACCGAGGGACTGGGATGCCTCGTTCACCAGCGGTCGCATGACCGCATCAAACATGCCGCCCGGCGGGAAGGGCATCACCAAGGTGATGGGCTTGGCGGGGTAATTCGACGCACCCGCCGATTGGGCCATGGCAGGCTGGGCAGCCACAGCAGCCCAGGTGCAGAAAGCCAGGGCGACAGCCTGACGACGTGAACAGGTCTTCATGCTCAATCTCCGTGGTTTGTGGTGGGGTGAAGCAGGTCCGTGGTCACTGGAACTGAATGCCTTTGGTGACCGAGCCCCACAACGCGAGTTCACGCGCGGCACGGTCGGCCAGTTGCTGAGGGCTGCCAATCCAGAGGTCGTAGCCTTGCTCGATCAGGCGCTTTTTGAGGTCGTCTTGCGCCAGGGCTTTGCGGGTGGCTTCATTCAAACGAGCGACCAGTTCAGCGGGCATTTTGTTGGGGCCATACAGGCCGTACCAGCCGCCCACGTCGTAGTCTGGAACGCCCAATTCCGCCATCGACGGCACGTCGGGCATCGACGCGTTGCGCTCTTTCGACGTCACCGCCACAGCCCTGACCCGGCCCGCGGCCACGTAGTTGCGGGCACTGCCAATGATGTCAAACATCATGTTGATCTGGCCACCGATGACGTCGGTCATGGACGGTGCGTTGCCTTTGTAGGGCACGTGGTTCATCTGCGTGCCCGTGCGTTGGGCCAGCAGCTCGCCGCTGAGGTGGTTCGACGCACCCATGCCAGCCGAACTATAGGCCACTTTGCCAGGGTTGGCTTTGGCGTAGGCGATCAGCTCAGGCAAGGTTTTGAAGGGCTGGTCTTTGTTGATGACCAGCACGTTGGTGTAGCTCACCAGGGGCGCGATGGGCGTCACGTCTTTCAGCGGGTCAAACGGGAATGGTTTGATCACGTGGGGGCTGATGGTGATGGTGGGGCTGGCGGCGTAGTACAGCAACAGCCCGTTGGCTGTGGCCTTGGACACGGCGTCCCCTCCCATCGAACCGGCAGCCCCAGGGCGGTTTTCCACCACCACGGGCTGGCCCAGCTCTTTGGCCAAGGCAGGGGCAAACAGGCGGGCGGAAGCGTCCACCGGGCCGCCCGCCGCGTAACCCACCACCAGTTTGATGGTTTGGGTGGAACCAGGGGCGACTG
>CAZHDP010000211.1:4308-6257 GCA_964531605.1 uncultured Burkholderiaceae bacterium
CTGTGGCAACGTTGGCAACCTGGGTGCCCAGCAAGGCAAGCCCACAAGCGGACGCGAGCACTGAGCGACGCAGACGGGCAAAAGACGTGGTGTGTGTGGAGGTCATGGGTGTTCCTGGGTTGAGACGCATCAGGGGTTTTGCCGGATGTTGGCGTCTTGGATGATCTTGGTATAGATGGCCGCATCGGCCTTCAGTGCCGCTTGAAACTCGGCCGGCGTGCCACCGCCCATGCCCAGGCCAGTGCTCTCGATGCGGGCGATGACATCAGGCTGACGGATGATGCGGTTGAGTTCCTCAGACAGCTTGTTCACGATGGCCACAGGCGTGCCCGCCGACACAAACAAGCCCACCCAGCCCTTGGGGTCAAACGACTGGTAGCCCAGTTCGGTGAAGGTGGGCACATCGGGCAAGTTAGGCAAACGTTTGGGGCCTGTCACGGCCAACACTTTGAGCGACTTCATGTGCGGGCGCGAGGTGCCCACGTCCACCATGCCACAGCTGATTTGCCCACCCAGCAGCGCATTGAGCAACGGTGCACCGCCAGGGTACGGCACGTGCACCATGTCCAACTCAGCCTGCTGGTTGAACAAGGCACCGTGGATGTGCGATGACGTGCCGTTGCCAAAGCTGCCGTAGTTGTGCTTAGCCGGATTGGCTTTGACCATCGCTGCGAATTCACGCGCCGTGTTGGCGGGGCTGTTCAATGGCACGGCCAACATGTTGGTGCTGATCGCGGGTTGAATGACCGGGGCCAAATCTTTGAACGGGTCGTAGGGCAAGTTGGCCATCATGGCCGGTTGTTGGATCACCGCCGTGATGCCCACCAACACGGTGTAGCCATCGGGCGCTGATTTGGCCACCAGGTTGTTGCCGATGGTGCCCGAGGCACCCGCTTTGTTCTCGACCACCACGGGCTGTTTCCAGGCTTCGGAAAGCTTTTGTGCCAGCAAACGCCCCACCGTGTCGGTGATGCCCCCAGCAGGAAACGGCACGATGAATTTGAGCGCCTGACTGGGGTAAGCCATGGCAGGCGCGCTGGTTTGAGCCACTGCGGCAGACCCAGAGGCCCAGGCAGCAGTGCAGGCGGCCGTGCGCACCAAGGCGGCGCGGCGTGTGAGGCGTGAGGGGCTTGTGGGTTGAGACAGGTTCACAGCGGTCCCCTTCAAGGGTTGAGCTTGATGTTGGCGTCTTTGATGATCTTGGCGTAAAGCGCTGCCTCAGACTTCATCGTCGCAGCAAACTCTTCAGGCTTGCCGCCACCCACCCACAGGCTCATGCCTTCAATGCGGTTGGTGATGTCGGGCAAACGCAGGATGCGGTTGACCTCTTCAGAAAACTTATTGGCAATGGCCGGTGGCGTGCCCGCGGGCATGAAGAAAGCAAACCAGCCATAAGGGTCAAACGAATGGAAGCCTTGCTCTGCGAAGGTCGGCACATCAGGCAAGGCCGGCAAACGCTTGGTACCCGTGACCGCCAGTACCTTGAGCGACTTGAGGTGAGCGCGCGCGCTGCCCAAGTCAATGAAGGCCGACGTCAACTGCCCACCCACCATGTTGTTCACCAAAGGCGCCGCACCCGCAAACGGGATCTGCACCATGTCCAGGCCAGCCTGCAGGTTCAACAGCGAGCCTTGGATGTGCGACGAGGTGCCCGCGCCATAGGTGCCGTAGTTGTACTTGTTGGGATTGGCCTTCACCAGCGCCACAAACTCTTTCAGGGTGTTGGCGGGTGACGAAGGGGGTACCGCAAACAAGCTGGGACTGATGGCGATGCGGGTGATGGGCGTGAAGTCTTTGAACACGTCATACGGCAAATTCGCCATCAGCGGCGGTTGCTGGATGATGGCCGTGATACCCACCAACACGGTGTAGCCGTCGGGCGCCGATTTGGCGACCTGGTTGTTGCCGATGGTGCCGCCTGCGCCGGGTTTGTTCTCAACCACCACATT
>CAZHDP010000212.1:0-2985 GCA_964531605.1 uncultured Burkholderiaceae bacterium
ACGGGCCACCACGGGAGCCATCGCCATCGTGCCCTGACCAAAGGACACAGGGGGCGTGTCCCCAGTTGTCAGAGGTGGTTTAGAGGTCAAGCCCTAGGCAAAGTGGCGATTTTAGGTCGCATACCCTAGGGTTTACCCTGAAACTCTAACCATCTACTTTGAAGGACACCTCATGAGCGCACAGACGGCCCCCGCCACCCTCTCCACCGTGACCACACAGCTGATCACGTCTTATGGCAACACCGCCAACAACGTGATCAACGCCTACCGTGCAACAGGTGAGCGCGTGGTGGACTACCTTGAACAACGTTGGGACAGCGCTTTCAAAGCCTCAGCGGCCCAACTGACGCCCGAGGTGAAGCAGAACGCCCAAGCAGCCTATCGCCTGTTGGGAGGTTACTGTGCCAAGGGTTTGAATGTCACCACCGACAGTGCCAGCGCGGCCGTGAACCAGTTGGTCAAGCTGGCAGCCCAAGGGGTGAACCAGGCCGCAACCCAGGCCGCGCGTCTGGAAGAAAAAACGGGACTCAGCGCTTTGAACCAGATCGCCCAGGTGACCGTGCCCGCAGCCCAGGCCGTTTCACGCATCGCCACCCAGTTGGAGCAAAAGTCCCACGACCTGGTGTCGAAATTGTCAGGGTGCGCAGCCGCTGAGAACACCGACAAGCGAACCACACCGTTCAAAAAAGCGCGCACACGCCGCACCGCTTGAACGCCACGGCCTCGGGCCGTGCCAGTCAGCCCCGTCAGGCTTTGTTGCCTCGCGGGGCTTTTTGCTTTTTCAGTTGACGCTCTGCGTCGGCCTTTTCGCCTGCCGCCAACCATTGCGCGTACTGCTCGGGCGTTTCCAGTGTCATGCGCCCCATCGTGGCGGCTCGGAATTCGTGGATGACGATTTCTGCGGCTTTCTGGATGTTGACTTTGCCTTTGCCAAGCAACGCCCCACGTTTGCGTCCGATCTCTTCAAGCAACGCTTCGTCGGTCATGTTGGGGTCAACCACCAGTTTGAACCGTGCCTCCAACAAGCCTGGGTAGTTGCCCTTGAGGTAGTCCACCAATTCCAAGGCCACTTCTTCATCGTCATAGGCATTGCGCCCCACCGCACCGCTGGCAGCGAGGTTGTAGCCGCTTTTGGCAACGATGATGCGCGGCCACAGCATGCCTGGGGTGTCATAGAGGTAAAAATCGGCCGTCAGTGCGATGCGTTGCTCTAACTTGGTCACGCCCGCCTCATCACCTGTTTTGGCAGCACGTTTGCCCGCAAGGCGGTTGATGAGGGTGGATTTGCCCACATTCGGGATGCCGCAAATCAACACCCGCAACGGCTTGACCACTGTGCCGCGGTGTGGCGCCAGTTCGCGGCAAGCCTGCACCATGCGCGCGCCAGGTGCCCCGTCGGACGCGTCCAAGGCAATGGCCAACATGGTCGGTGTCGCGGCAGCCTTGCCCTCTTGCACGGGTTCAGGTTTGCTCGTGTAGTGCGCCAGCCAAAGCGCTGTGCGCTCCGGATCAGCCAAGTCCTGCTTGTTGAGCACCTTCAAGCCAGGCTTGCCACGTGTCAGTTCAGCCAACAGGGGGTTGGCACTGGAGCCAGGCAAGCGAGCGTCAAGCATCTCGATGACGACGTCGGTGTCTTTCATGCGTTCAATGATGGCCTTGCGGGTCAGGTGCATGTGGCCGGGGAACCATTGGATCGACATCGTTTGCTCTTTCGTGGGTGCAGTGCGGCAGCTCGAATCTGCCAAAGGGGTGATTGTGCAATGGCTTGCTGCCCATCAGGACTGGCCAGCCAGGGTTTTCCCTCAAAACCTGGGACAAGTTTGTGTGTAACCCCAGAAATGGTCTGTAATGCTCAGCTAAGTCTTTGTTTTTAAAAGACTATCCTTACATAGCCTGTTTTTTAAGCAATGGCAGTTCAAGCCCCACTTTGACGCGATGTTGCCATTGAAATGAGGCCAACAACGGGGTTCAAGTCGAGCCAGGCTGTGGAAAAGCAGTGGATGAAAAGGTTCTCCCAGGATTTCAGGGACAAGCTTGTTGATAACACGGTATGGCCCCTGTACGGCATTCCTAAGTGCCTGTTTTGTATAGGTTATCTACACACTGCCTCATTTAAAGGCAGCCACCGATGGTGGCATGCAGTCCTGTTTTTCACCATGACGGGGAAAACGCCAACTAGGCACATGAATTGCATCAGTGGCATAGTGTGCTTGTCTGTGTGAATGTGCGTGCACACGGCACCCTTTTTTCAATGGAGGTCAACATGAAACCCGTGTCTGAATTGCTCAAACGCCGTCCGTCACAGGTCTGGCACACGGCACCTGAGGTGTCGGTATTTGATGCCTTGCAATTGCTTGCCAAGCATGAAGTGGGGGCATTGATGGTGATGACCCAGGGCAAATTGGTTGGCGTGTTCTCTGAGCGTGACTACACCCGCAAGGTGGCGTTGCAAGGGCGGAACTCCAAAGAAACCCGGGTGGCCGACATCATGACGGCCAACGTCTTCACGGTGAAGCCAGACACAGGGACGCGCGAATGCATGTCCTTGATGAGTCAACGCAAGATCAGGCACTTGCCTGTGGTTGACGGTCAAGCGGTTGTGGGCATGATTTCGATCCGTGACCTGATGGATGACATCATCGCCGAGCACGAGCAGACCATCCAACAACTGACGTCTTACATCCAAAGCTGACCCGGGCTGTGGCGTTGTGCCTATGATCGGGGGATGGCCAAATCCAATCCCAGATCCACTGCGCGTGCAACATCCCAGGAGCCTCTCACGGCAGCAGCCACAGAGAGGCCCCGGTCGTTCAACCACAAAGCCAACAACGAGCTGCTGTTCAAGGGCTTGTTGTGCGCAGCAATAGGCTTGGCGGTGCTGGTCGGCCCAGCGTTCATGGGCGAGTCAGGCATGCGGGGCGTGATTGCCCAGGCGTCCACAGTGGGTTGGTTTGCCCTTGTACTGGGCGGCGCGTTGACCGCCAA
>CAZHDP010000212.1:2995-6225 GCA_964531605.1 uncultured Burkholderiaceae bacterium
CAAAGCCCTGGCCAGACGCTGGAAAGCCACCCGCCACTGAAGGCCCCTGTCAGGTCAAGCCAGTACCTTGAGCAACCACTGGTTCAAATCACTGATCTCTTGCGCGCAAACCGAATGCGCCATGGGGTAGTCATGCCACTCCACCGCGTAGCCCAAGCCCACCAAGGCATCCCTGGACACCTCGGCGCGCTCTGGCACGACCATGGGGTCTTGGCGTCCGTGTGCCATGAAAATCGGGGTGTTGGCGTTCGCTGCATGGCGCTCGGTGGCTGTGGTGGCGGCCAAGGGCAAGTAACCTGAAAGCGCAACGATGCCTGCCAAGGTTTCGGCGTGGCGCAAGCCCGTCATCAAGGCCATTGCACAGCCTTGCGAAAAGCCAGCAATCACCATCCGCTTGGCGGCGATCCCTCGACTTTTTTCACGGGCCAACAGGGCTTCAATGGTGGCTTGAGATTGCCGCAGACCCACTTCGTCCTCACGGCGCGGCGCAGGTCCACCAAAAATGTCATACCAAGCCGGCATGCGGTAGCCCTCATTCAAGGTGACTGGGATTTCTGGTGCATTTGGAAACACAAAGCGCACAGGCCCCACGGCACTCAAGTTCATTTCGTCAACGATGGGGACAAAGTCATTGCCATCGGCACCTAAACCGTGCATCAGGACCACGCAAGCCGTGGGGTTGGGGCCAGTTTCAATTTCAATCGGAGGACGGTTCATGGCGAGATCACAACAAGCTGAGGAGGTATGAACTGTACCAAGGGCCTGTCATCTAGGTGAAGGGGTCCGTCGGCGGCCTCTGCTAGGCTAGGCGCACTTGAAGAAAGCAGCACCATGGAATTGAACTCGACCGTCATCGACACCCCCCCTTTGCATGCCGCCACGGTGATGATGCTGCGGGACGCGCCTGCGGGCATGGAAGTTTTTTTGCTCAAGCGGCACAGTGACTCTGCCGTGCTTGGAGGCGCCTATGTGTTTCCGGGCGGCAAAATGGACGCGGCAGACAGCGCAGGACCGCTGGTAGCGCGTTTGAACCAAGCACCTGGCCACCTGCACCAATCACTGAACGAGCCCGAACTGGACGCTCAGCTTGCCGCAGGGCTGTTTGTTGCGGCCGTTCGGGAGGTGTTTGAGGAGTCTGGCATTTTGTTTGCGCAGGCGGCCTCTGGACAAGCCCACCGCTTGCGTGCTGCGCTGGAGAGCGATCGACAAACGCTCAGCTTTGAAGACCTCATCCTTGCCCATGACCTGCAGCTGGACACCCAAAGCCTGCGTCCCTGGTCACGGTGGGTCACCCCGCGCATGCCTTCAGTTCAGCGCAAGCGTTTTGACACCCGCTTCTTTGTGTCCGTGGCACCGCCAGACCAAACAGCGGCGCACGACAACCACGAGACCACGGAAAGCCTTTGGGTGCAACCTCGCGAAGCACTCAACCAATACTGGCGTCAAGACATCGAACTGGCAGCGCCACAAATCATGACGCTGGCGCATTTGTCGCGTTTCAACAGCACGGCAGACGTGTTGGCCTCTGCAGCACAGCGCGCCCCTGCGTTGATCAGGCCCGAGCCGCACGACATCGACGGGGTGCGTGTGGTGTGCTACCCCGGTGACCCTTTGCACCCGATTGCAGAGCGCGCCATTCCTGGACCCACCCGGTTGATGTTCCGGGACAAGCGCTTCCAGCCGTTTGGCGATTTCGAAACACTTTTCGAGTGAAACACAGGGACATGACCATGAAGATGATGAAAACGCCGCACACCTTCGTGCCATTGCTGCGCACACCCCAAGACGCGGCCAGCGTCAAACAGGCACTGAATTTCGTGTTCAGGGGCGATGAATTGTTGGTGAACCAAGACGACCTGACGCTGCCTGACAACTGGACCTTGGCCAGCTACGCGCTGTCAAACGACAGGGTGCACCCTGTTGGCCAACTCGACGGCCAATACTGTCAAAGCGTTTGGCTCGACAAGCACACACCCGCCGCCGAGGGTTGGGTGTATCGCAAGCTCCGGTCGCTCTTCGGCATGATCGACGAAGGTTTGCTGGCAGTGGCAGGCCGTGCTTACCAAATCGGAGAATGGGCCAGGACACATCGGTTCTGCGGCGCCTGTGGTACCCCAACACAGCACGTCGACGGTGAACGCTGTGTGAAGTGCCCGTCATGCGGGATGATGGCCTATCCGCGAATTTCCCCGGCAATGATGGTGTTGATCAAGCGGGGTAACGATATTTTGCTGGCGCGGCACGCAGCGTCTCCAGCACCGTTTTTCACAGCGTTGGCAGGCTTTTTAGAGGCAGGGGAATCGGCTGAAGAAGCCGTGCACCGAGAGGTGTTTGAAGAAGTGGGCCTGAAGGTCAGCAACGTGCAGTATTTTGGCAGTCAACCTTGGCCATTTCCGCACTCATTGATGATTGCGTTCACCGCGGATTACGTGAGCGGTGACATCACGGTAGACGAAGCTGAGATTGCAGAGGCGCGCTGGTTTGGTCCTGATGACACGGTTCCGAAGATTCCGCACGGAATTTCGATTGCCAGCCACCTGATCAACGCACATCTGCCATCGCGCGCAGCTTAGCCGCCTTTCTTTGGACGCTTGCCTGGGTTCTTCTTGCTGCGGGTGGCAACGCCACGCTCCAGGCTGCGTTTCTGGCCGTGGGGCGCAGAGAAAGTCACACCATTAGGTGGCACGGGACGGGGGGTAGCCTTGCGGTCGGCTTCGGTTCTGATTTTGGTTGCCATTGATAGCTCCAGTTGAAAAATTACACAACCCTCTATTAGGCCACAGCTTGAGATGACCTTTTGGGGGCGAATGCGGGATGGTGCCGGGTGATCAGGCCTTTTTGACCTGTGCCATGGCTTTACCCACCTCATTGCTGCCTTGGGCGGAGCCGCTTTGCGGAACGATGTCTCCTGCGCGATCGGTAACCTCTGAGAGATTGGCGGCAAGACGCTCTGGGGTTTGGGCGTCCAACCCCAGCCAAAGCCCCTGGGTCAAACTAACGTGGGCAGCCTCGAATGTGCCTGCGCCAGCACACAAAATGGCGCGGTTTGGCGCGGACTCTGCAGCCATGACCAACATGGCAGGCACCACAGCCTCCGGTTTGAGCGCTTCCAGGACCGCTTCAGGCATCAGGCCTTCAGTCATGCGCGTGGCAGCTGTAGGGGCCAAACAATTCACCCGAATGTCGTTCTTGGCACCCTCAATGCTGAGGGTCTGCATCAGTCCAACCAG
>CAZHDP010000213.1:0-6195 GCA_964531605.1 uncultured Burkholderiaceae bacterium
CAAAAATTGTGCGAACCCAGGATCGGCATAAGCGGAAGGGGGCAGGTCGTCGGTCAGCAAAGCCGAATCTACTTCGGCGATTTCATTGGCACGGTCGTCGTTGAGCATTGAATTGATGGTCACCAACCCCACCAGCAGCGCGATCAGTGGCAGCGCCGATGCAAACCGAGCCCATAGACCCACGCGTTCCTGGCCACCTCCCAAGATGAGCGTTCCAGCGCCTTGGGACGAGTTGACTTGGGTGATGGTGACCGAGGCCAGCTTTTTGCGCTTGCTCAGCGCTTGGGCGCGGGCAATGCGCAACCGCTCAGAGATGTCGTGAGGGACTTCTGCGCTGCCCTGTGACAGGCGAGCGGCCAGCTTCAGGCCAAACTGGTCTTGTAAAGCCAGGGCCCGTTGGGTGTTGTTCGAAGTGTTCACAGTCGTATTCCCTTTGCCTTCAGTGCCTTGCTGAGTGCAAGAACGGCTCTGGAGCAGTGTGTTTTGACACTGCCTTCAGAGCATCCCATTGCTGTTGCGGTCTCGGCAACATCCATCTCTTCCCAGTAACGCATCAGGAAGGCTTCCCGTTGACGCCCTGGCAAATTTTGGATTTCAGCTTCAATTTGATGCAATATCTGCGCCCGATTGGTCGAGTCTTCTGCGCTTTCTGTTTTGTCTGAGTTGTCTGTGCTCTCTAAAGTTTCCAGAATATTGAAGTCACCGTCTTCCGATGAGGATTCAAAGTCGCTCATGTTGGAGAACAACGCTTTACGGGTTTTTTGGCGACGAAACCAGTCCAGGGTGGTGTTGGACAGGATGCGTTGGAAGAGCATGGGCAATTCGTCTATGGGCTTGTCGCCATAGTGCTCTGCCAGCTTGATCATGCTGTCTTGGACAATGTCCAGTGCGGCGTCTTCGTCACGAACGTGGTAAACGCTGCGTTTGAATGCACGTTTCTCCACGCTTTTCAGAAAGTCAGACAGTTCTTGTTCGGTAGCCAAAAGTACTCGCTTTGCGGGTATCGCAAGAGGTGTTGCTTGTTGCCGTTTGTCCTGCTTTTCAGGTGTCAACAAGCCTTTCATTATGGCATTGCGCCAAGCGTCTGTCGGCGGTGATGTCAGACAGTGCGATAATCTGGGCGCAAGTCAAAAGGCAAACGAGTCCTGATCCGGCGGTGCAAGCAGCCCGCCCATGGTTTGGGCTTTAAGTCCCAACACGGCTCCACAAGAGTGCGCGAAGGGGCACCCACGGTTTTTCGTTAGAGAAATTCACAAAGGTTCATCATGGAAATCTCCAAAGCCGAAATCGCTTCGGCAGCAGCAGCGTCAGCGTCCACCACATCCAATGCGCAAGACCTTCGCGGGGCCGAAATCCTCGTCAAGGCGCTTCAAGCTGAGAACGTCAAGTACATCTGGGGTTACCCTGGTGGTGCCGTCCTGCACATCTACGATGCTTTTTACAAGCAGGACACGATCCAACACGTGCTCGTGCGCCACGAGCAAGCGGCTGTGCATGCCGCTGATGGTTATGCACGTGCAACGGGCGATGTGGGCGTGGCGTTGGTGACCTCGGGTCCTGGTGCGACCAACGCTGTGACGGGCATCGCGACGGCTTACATGGACAGCATTCCGATGGTGATCATCACCGGTCAAGTGCCGACGGCGGCGATCGGTCTGGACGCCTTCCAAGAGTGTGACACCGTCGGCATCACACGCCCGATCGTGAAGCACAACTTCCTGGTGAAAGACGTGCGTGACCTGGCCATGGTCATGAAGAAGGCTTTCCACATTGCCCGCAGTGGCCGCCCAGGCCCCGTGGTGGTGGACATTCCAAAAGACGTGTCTTTCAACAAGACGCCCTACGCAGGCTACCCTGCCAGCGTCGAGATGCGCTCTTACAACCCCGTGCGCAAAGGCCACGGCGGTCAAATTCGCAAGGCGTTGCAACTGTTGTTGGCAGCCAAGCGTCCCTACATCTACACGGGCGGCGGTGTGTTGCTGTCGAACGCCACGGCAGAGCTGCGTGCGCTCGTGGACATGCTGGGTTACCCCGTTACGAACACGTTGATGGGCTTGGGTGCCTATCCTGCGAGTGACCGCAAGTTCCTGGGCATGTTGGGCATGCACGGCACCATTGAAGCCAATAACGCGATGCAGAACTGCGACGTGTTGCTTGCCATTGGCGCACGCTTTGATGACCGCGTGATTGGCAACCCCAAGCACTTTGCGCAAAACGAACGCAAGATCATCCACATCGACATTGACCCCTCCAGCATTTCCAAGCGCGTGAAGGTTGACATTCCCATCGTGGGTGACGTCAAAGAAGTGCTGAACGAATTGATCGCCATGATCAAGGAGTCCCCCGTCAAGCCTGATGCGAATGCACTTGGCGGATGGTGGGAGAGCATTGAAGGTTGGCGCAAGCGCGAATGTTTGGCTTACAACAAAGGTGATGGCAAGGTCATCAAGCCACAGTATGTGGTCGAAACGCTTTGGAACATGACCAAGGATGTGGACACCTACATCACGTCCGACGTGGGCCAACACCAGATGTGGGCTGCTCAGTACTACCGCTTTGATGAACCCCGTCGCTGGATCAATTCTGGTGGTTTGGGCACGATGGGCGTGGGCATCCCCTACGCCATGGGCATCAAGCTGGCCAAGCCCGACAGTGAAGTGTTCTGTATCACGGGCGAAGGCTCGGTGCAGATGTGCACGCAAGAGTTGTCCACGTGCTTGCAGTACAACACGCCGATCAAAATCGTGTCGCTGAACAACCGCTACCTGGGCATGGTGCGCCAGTGGCAAGAAGTGGAATACGAAGGCCGTTACAGCCACAGCTACATGGATGCCTTGCCCAACTTTGTGAAGCTGGCAGAAGCCTACGGCCACGTGGGCATGTTGATCGAAGACGCCAAGGATGTGGAGCCCGCACTGCGTGAAGCCCGCAAACTCAAAGACCGCACGGTGTTCATGGACTTCCGTACTGACCCCACGGAGAACGTGTTCCCGATGGTGCAGGCTGGCAAGGGCATCACTGAGATGCTTTTGGGTAGCGAAGACCTGTAAAAGTCTGCTTTCGGTAATACCCACAAAGCTTTTAAGCTATTCAATTCAGAGCAACCTTGAATTGACGAATCTATTGCTTGCCAAGCTTGGTGCTTACCGGCACCAGGGGAGGGCGGCGAAAAGAGGAATCCACACCTATGAAACACATCATTGCAGTTTTACTTGAGAACGAACCCGGCGCTTTGTCGCGCGTGGTGGGTTTGTTTTCAGCCCGTGGCTACAACATCGAATCGTTGACGGTAGCCCCTACAGAAGACCCCAGTTTGTCGCGCATGACCATCCAGACCACCGGTTCTGATGACGTGATTGAGCAAATCACCAAGCACCTGAACCGCTTGATTGAAGTGGTCAAGGTCGTCGACCTCACCGAAGGTGCCTACACCGAACGTGAATTGATGATGGTGAAGTTGCGCGCTGTGGGCAAAGAGCGCGAAGAGATGAAGCGCATGGCCGACATTTTCCGTGGCCGCATCATCGACGTGACCGAAAAGAGCTACACCATTGAATTGACGGGCGACCAGGCCAAGAATGACGCGTTCCTGGAGGCTGTCGATAAGACCGCCATCTTGGAAACGGTTCGCACGGGCCCGAGCGGTATTGGCCGTGGCGAGCGCATTTTGCGCGTGTGAGAGCGCCGACTACCCTGACCTCAGCATGAATTTTCAGGCTCAGCTTCCCAGTCCGTTCAGGCTGAGCTTGTTAGTGCGCACATTGTCAAATGTGGCGTGCATTGAGCCCCACTAATAAGCTCAACCCGAACGGCACTTTTTAAAATCCTTAGGAGAAACCCATGAAAGTTTATTACGACAAAGACTGCGACTTGAGCTTGATCAAGGGCAAGACCGTGGCCATCATCGGCTACGGCAGCCAGGGTCACGCCCACGCACAGAACCTGAACGACAGCGGCGTCAAAGTGGTCGTCGGTCTGCGCAAAGGTGGTGCTTCTTGGCCCAAGGTCGAGAAGGCCGGTCTGAAGGTTGCTGAAGTGGCCGAGGCTGTCAAGGCCGCTGACGTCGTCATGATCTTGTTGCCAGACGAGCAAATCGGTGCCGTCTACGCCAACGACGTGGCCCCCAACATCAAGCAAGGTGCTTCGCTGGTGTTCGCCCACGGCTTCAACGTGCATTACGGTCTGGTGACCCCACGCGAAGATCTCGACGTGTGGATGGTGGCCCCCAAGGCCCCAGGCCACACCGTGCGTGGTACCTATGCCCAGGGCGGCGGCGTGCCTCACTTGGTGGCTGTTCACCAGGACAAGTCTGGCAAGTCCCTGCAGATCGCCTTGTCTTACGCCATGGCCAACGGTGGCGGCAAGGCTGGCATCATCGAAACCAATTTCCGTGAAGAAACCGAAACCGACTTGTTCGGTGAGCAAGCTGTGCTGTGCGGTGGCACGGTGGAGTTGATCAAAGCTGGTTTCGAAACCCTGGTGGAAGCCGGTTACGCGCCAGAAATGGCTTACTTCGAGTGCTTGCACGAGTTGAAGCTGATCGTCGACATGATTTATGAAGGCGGTATCGCCAACATGAACTACTCCATCTCGAACAACGCCGAATACGGCGAGTACGTGACGGGCCCACGTGTCGTGACCGCTGAAACCAAGCAAGTCATGAAGCAAGTTTTGAAAGACATCCAGACTGGCGAATACGCCAAGAGTTTCATTTTGGAAAACAAGGCTGGTGCCCCCACCTTGCTGAGCCGCCGCCGTTTGAACGCTGAGCACCAAATCGAAGTGGTTGGCGCAAAACTGCGTGCCATGATGCCTTGGATTGCCAAGAACAAGCTGGTCGATCAAACCCGCAACTGATCTCACTCAGAATGCACTCGCTGGCACCTGTTGCGTGTCCGTGAGTGCCCGTGTGAGGGGCCACTTCGGTGGCCCTTATTTTTGGGATGGCAACAATGGGTGACCCCAAGGCCAAATGTCCTTGGGCTGCCTTACACTCCCGTCAACTCCTTCAGACAGGTAACTTATGCACGATGGCAACGATACAGATCACCAGGACCTCGGTCAGGCGGTGGTGATGCGCAAGCGGCGTAAGGGGATCTACATCCTCCCCAACTTGTTCACGTTGGCGGCGTTGTTTGGTGGTTTTTATGCCGTGGTGATGGCCATGAATGGCCGTTTTGACCAAGCGACGATCGGTGTGTTTTGCGCCATGGTGCTTGACAGCCTGGATGGGCGGGTTGCCCGGATGACCAACACCCAAAGCGCTTTTGGGGAGCAGATGGATTCGCTCTCTGACATGGTGTCTTTTGGCGCCGCCCCTGCGCTCATCGCGTATGAGTGGGCCTTGCGTGACTTGGGCCGCTGGGGGTGGATTGCGGCGTTTGTGTACTGTTCGTGTGCCGCTTTGCGTTTGGCCAGGTTCAACGTCAACACGGCCGTGGTGGACAAACGCTATTTTCAGGGCTTGCCTTCACCTGCAGCAGCTGCCTTGGTGATGGGCTTCATTGGGCTGATGACTGATGCAGGTGTGCCGGGGCCGTCCATGGCTTGGCCGACTTTTGCGTTTGCCTTGATCTCCGGGTTGACCATGGTGACCAATGTGCCGTTCTACAGCTTCAAAGACATCCAGATGAAGAAGAGCGTGCCATTCGTGGTGATTGTTGCCATTGCGCTGGGCATCGGGGTCATCAACATCCATCCACCCATTGTGCTGTTCAGCTTGTTTGTGGCCTATGGTTTGAGTGGCTACGTGATTTACGGTTGGCGCAAAGCCAAAGGGCTTCAAACCAGCGTGATCAGCACTTCCACTGATGAGCCTGACGAGCGTGGGCTGCACAAGTGAAAGAACTTGTGCTAGAGTTCAGACATATGAGTTTCTCTTACACCGTACGTTCCACCGTCCTCGCACTGGCCAAAGCTGAAGTTGCAGCTTATGGCCTCGTGGTGCTACTGGCGATCCTGCTATCCAAGGCGGGCTGAACGCGTACATCTCCAGATTTACCTGAAACGGCCCGCATGCACCAGCAGCGGGCCGTTTTGCATTGCGCTGCTGGTTTTCCTGAAACCACCGTAGAGCCCACACCATGTTAAAAAACCCTGCCAACAAATACGCCGCTTTCAAACCCATCGCCTTGACCGACCGCACCTGGCCGGACGCCGTGCTGACCCAAGCTCCTATTTGGCTCAGTACCGACT
>CAZHDP010000214.1:0-6183 GCA_964531605.1 uncultured Burkholderiaceae bacterium
TGGCGGGCACCAGCATGACCCAATGCTCGGGCAAGGCACGCTCGCGCAGCAAAGGCACCAGGTGCGGCGGGATGGCGGCGGTGATGGCCATGCCCACAGCACTGAAGAGGCCGATCAGCCAAAACACGGGGCTGCGCAGGTGGGCGCTCAAGCTGTCAGCGGGCAAGGTCTCAACCCTGACCGCGCTCGGTGGCGAGGCCTGCGGCATCGCATGGGACTGCACCGGGTTGGTCAGCTCGCCTCGCAGCAGCAAGCCATGGACCGGCAGGCACACCAGCAGATTGATGCCCGCCAACACCACCAGCGCGGCCCGCCAGCCCAAGGCGTCAATCAGCGCCAAGGTGAGGGGGATGAACACCGTGCTGGCCAGCCCTCCCAAAAAAGTGATGGTGATGATGGCCCGGCGAAAGTCTTGCGGGTAACGGCGCGTGACCACAGCAAACACCGGTTGGTACAGCACACCTGACAAACACAAACCCAGCGCAGCCCACACGGCGTAAAACCCCATCAAGCTGGTGACTTGGGTATGGGCCAGCAAGCACAGCGCCACCCCTGCAGAACCTGCCGACATCACCTGGCGGGCGTGGCCCCGGTCTATCCACCGCCCTACCGCGTAGGCCAAGGCACCTTCGGCAAACAGCATCAGGCTGAAGGCCAGAGAGCTTTGCGCGCGGCTGATGTGCAGCTCGGCCTCCATGGGTTCAATGATCAGGCCAAACAGGTAGAACGTAGAGCCCCATGAGATCAGCTGCGCGAGCGACAACCAGATCAAGAACGAGCGCGAGGGCTGGTGTGACGTCATCAGGGCGTGCTCAAGCGGCACTCAAGGCATGCGCCCGTAGGCATAGCCCACCAGGGGCTGGATGTTTTCGACCTCATCAATCATCCGCAGCAGTGGTGTGAGCTCGCGGTAGCGCGACGCCGTCGAACGGATGTAGCCGATGAAGCGTGGCGCGTCAGCCAGGTACTTGGGTTTGCCATCGCGCAACGTGAGACGGGCAAAGATGCCCGCGACCTTGAGGTGACGCTGCAAACCCATCCACTCGATGCTGCGGTAAAAGTCGCCGAAGTTGTCGCTCCAGTCTTCAAAATTCAGCAGCCCGGCCTTGCGGGCCTTCTCCCAATAGCGCACGGTGACGTCCAGCACAAAGCTCTCGTCCCACGTCAAAAACGCATCGCGCA
Organism: uncultured Burkholderiaceae bacterium; assembly: GCA_964531605.1. Lineage (GTDB taxonomy): Bacteria > Pseudomonadota > Gammaproteobacteria > Burkholderiales > Burkholderiaceae_C > Defluviibacillus. Next base: position 1,183 of record CAZHDP010000214.1, read on the forward strand.
TCAGGCTGGCAATGTCGTAGGTGACGGGGCCGTAGACCGCGTCTTGAAAGTCGAGCACGCCCAAGGTGTTGCTGGGCGAAGTGGCAGGCATGGGGGCCATCAGGTTCCGCGGCATGAAGTCGCGGTGTACAAACACTTGAGGTGAAGCGAGGTTGTTGGCCGTGATGCGGGCAAAGGCTTCTTGCAAGGTTTGCTGGTGCTTCTGCTGGGCCGGGGCGGCCAGATCAATGCTTTTGTGCTGGGCCAGGTACCAGTCCGGGAAGAGCGACAGTTCGCGCTTTAGCAAGGCTTCGTCGTACACGGGCAACACGCCTGGTTTGGACGCCAATTGCCATTGCACCAGCAGGTCTATCGCTTGGCGGTACATGGCTTCAACCGCCGCGCTGGGCGCTGGGCGCGGCCAAAACTCGTAAGGTTCGGTGTGGTATTCGGCAGGTGCGGCGGCCTGGATGACGGCCATCATGGTGTGTTGACCCAGGTCGTTGAGCAGCATGAAGCCCTGGGGTTCGTCCCATTCCAGCACCTGTGGCACGTGCAAGCCGGCGTCGGCCATCAAGCGGGAGATGCGCACAAAGGGCTCGCAATTCTCCTTGTCGGGCGGGGCGTCCATGACGATGGCACAGCCCCCAAGCGCAGCGCCGGGCTGCGCGTCCAGGCGCAAGTAACGCCGAAAACTGGCATCGGCCGAAGCCAAGCGCAAGCTGCCCGGCAGCAGACCATGGCGTGCGGCCACCGGCGCCAACCACGCCTGGAAAGCAGCTTCGCGCGCAGGGTCGGCCCAGGTCACGGGGGCAAAGGCCGGTGCGGGCGGGACGGGAGAAGTGGGGGTAAGGGAGGGCTGGCTCATGGATAATCCATTCTACAAACGCAAGTTCGTGGGCCATGCCCAAGCCATGTGCTGTGCCGCCTGCTCCACCCACGTCAACCGTCTTCGAATTCGCCCCTTGAAACCCTCTGCATTTCGGCCCCTGACCCGACACCCCTTGCGTGTGCGGCCGCTGCCTTGGCTGTTGGGGCTGGCGGGGGTGTTGGCACAGACCAGTGCGTGCGCGCAGGACGCCGCAGCAACGGCCCCGCTCAAACTCAAAAACAGCCCGCTGATGCTGGAGACGCTGCCCACCGAAGTGCGGCCCCAGCTGCCAACCTTTTTGCGCGGCGATGCGATGTCGGGTCGCCCCGAACTCGACACCCTGATTGACGGCAACGCCGAATTGCGCCGCGCCGATACGGTGATCCGTGCTGACCGACTGGAGTACTACCAACCTGACGACCTGGCCAAAGCCCGCGGCAACGTGCACATCAACCGCCGGGGCAATGTGTACGAGGGACCAGCGCTGGAGCTCAAGGTTGAAGCCTTTGAAGGTTTTTTCACGCAGCCGAAATACCGCTTTTTGAAAAACGATGCCTACGGCGAGGCTGACCGCGCGGACTTCATCGACAGCAAGCACGCCATCATCCAAAACGCGAGTTACAGCACCTGCCAGCGCCGCCCCGGACCCAGCTGGCTGCCCGGCTGGGTGCTCAAGGCCGCGTCAATGGACATGGACGAAGAAAACGACGTGGGCACCGCCAAAGATGCGGTGCTGACGTTCAAAGGCGTGTCGATGCCCGCCATTCCCGCCTTGAGCTTTCCGCTGAGCGACAAACGCAAGTCGGGTTGGCTGCCGCCCATCGTCGGGCTTGACAGCGTGAGTGGCGCCCAGCTCGCCAGCTCGTACTACTGGGACATTGCCCCCAACCGTGACGCCACCTTCACACCCACGCTGATGAGCAAGCGCGGCGTCAAGCTGGACACCGAGTTCCGCTACCTGGAGCCCACCTACCGGGGCTTGGCCAAGGTGGACCTGACGCCCGTGGACAGCCTGCGCAATACCTCACGCTGGGGTGCCACGGCACAGCACACGGGCATCATCGACACGGGCTGGTCAGGCGTGGGGGCCGTGGGCCTGAACGTCAACCTGAACCGGGTGAGCGATGACAACTACTGGCGCGACTTCCCGCGCAGCTCGACCACGCTCACGCAGCGGCTGCTGCCCAACGATGTGAACCTGTTCTGGGGTCGGGGCGACGTGGCCCTGGGCTTGCGCACGTTGAAATGGCAAACGCTGCAAGACGTGCTCTCGCCGATCACGCCGCCCTATGACCGCTTGCCGCAATTCACCGCCCGCTACGCCCGCAGCAACGTGGGGGGGATGGACTTTGTGCTCGAAGGGGACGCCACCCAGTTCTCAGGCAACCGCGCACTGACCTTGCAACCGAACGCGGCGCGGGTGTTCTCCAAAGCCCAGGTGAGTTACCCCATCCAGACGCCGGGGTGGTTTTTCACGCCCAAGATGCAGTTGCACACCACGGCCTATCAGTTTGACCAGGCCTTGTCGGATGGGCGCACGGCAGCCACCCGCTCCGTGCCCAGCTTCAGCCTGGACAGTGGCTTGGTGCTGGAGCGTGATGCCAGCCTGCTGGGCCGCAACTTCGTGCAAACGCTGGAGCCAAGAGCGTTTTACGTGTACACCCCGTACCGCAGCCAAAACCTGCTGCCCAAGTACGACACCGCGGCCACCGACTTCAACTTTGCCACCGTGTACACCGAAAACGCGTTCATCGGCAATGACCGCATTTCTGACAACAACCTGCTCACGCTGGGCGTGACCAGCCGGCTGATCAACCCTGACACGGGTGCCGAGGCGGTCCGGCTGGGCTTTGCGCAGCGCCTGCGGTTCAAAGACCAGTTGGTCACCCTCAACCCCACCGACGCCCCGGTGGTAGACCGGGTGAGTGACCAGTTGCTGGGCATGGCCATCAACTGGAACCAGCATTGGGTGTTTGACTCCACCGTCCAGTACAACCAAAAAACCGACCTCTCGAACCGCGCGGCCATTGGCGCACGCTACAACCCTGGGCGCTACCGCACCATCAGCGCGGCTTACCGCTTCCAGCGTGATGTGAGTCAGCAAATCGACATTGGCTGGCAGTGGCCGCTCAATGATCTGTGGGGCGACAAGGGCCAAGACCTGGGGCCAGGGCTGGGCCAGGGCGAAGGGCGCTGGTACAGTGTGGGCCGACTGAACTACAGCATGCGAGACCGCAAACTGGTGGATGCTTTGATAGGTTTTGAGTACGATGCGGGCTGCTGGCTGGGCCGCGTGGTGTTGGACCGTTTGCAGACCGGTGCCAGCGCCGTGGGCGTGGCGGCCGGTGTGACCCCTGGCAGCTCATCGACCAGCATTTCCTTCCAGCTTGAGTTTGTGGGTTTCTCCCGCGTGGGGGTGGGCTCCAGCCCATTGCGCATCTTCAAGCAGAATGTGCCACGCTTTGAATACTTGCGTGAGCCCCAAGCCACGCCCAGCCATTTCAGCAATTACGACTGACCGAGAACGAGCGACATGATGAAACACAGCGTAACGCGCCGCCCCTGGCCTCAGGCCCGTCCCCTGTCAGGCCTCCCCTTTGGTGTGCAAATGGGGGTGCGTTGGGGTGTGGCAGGCATGCTGGGTGTGGGCTTGATGTTGAGCGCACAAGCCCAAGGCCTCAAGCCGTCGACCCGGTTGGACACCAGCCGCATCGGGCAGCGCATCAGCGCCCCGATCGCCGTCAAACCCACCGTGCAGCAAGCCGATTACATCGTGGCGGTGGTGAATTCGGAACCCGTCACCAACAACGAAGTGCGCACGCGCATGGCCGTGTTGCAGCAGCAGTTGGCCCAACAGGGGGGTGACATGCCTTCGCGAGCGGAATTGGGCCAGGCCGCGCTGGAACGCTTGATTCAGGAAAAAGCCCAACTGCAGGTGGCCAAAGAAACCGGCGTCAAAGTCGATGACCTCGCCGTGGACGCTGCAGAGCAGTCCATCGCCCGTCGCAACCAGATTGACGTGCCCGAGTTTCGCCGCCGCTTGACCGCTGAAGGTTTGACAGTGGCACGCTTCCGCGAAGAATTGCGCCAACAGATCACCTTGTCTCGCCTGCGTGAGCGCGAGGTAGAGGCCCGTGTGCGCGTGACCGACCAAGAAGCCGACCAGTACCTGGAAGACCAAAAGAACAACGTCGATCCCTCCAAACTCTTGGTCAACCTGGCGCAGGTGCTCGTGGTGGTGCCTGACGGCGCCAATCCGCAGCAGGTCGCCGCGTTGGAAGCTCGCGCCAAGCGGGTCCTGGACCGTGCCCGCCTGGGGGACGATTTCACCGCCTTGGTACAGCAGTATTCTGATGCGCCCGACAAGTCCAATGGTGGCGTGATGGGCATGCGCCCTGCCGACCGCTACCCGGACTTGTTCCTTGAAGCCACCAAAGAAGTGGGTGTGGGCGGCGTGTCAGCCGTGGTGCGCTCCAGTGCTGGCTTTCACATCCTCAAGGTCATCGAAAAGGCCCAAGGCGGCCTGCCTGCCTCTACCATCACCCAAAGCCGTGCGCGCCATATTTTGTTGCGCACCAGCCCGCAACTGAGCGAATCAGCCGCGGTGGACAAACTCAGCGAATTCCGTCGGGCCATCCAGGCTGGCAGAGCTGACTTCGCCACGCTGGCGCGCGAAAACTCTCAGGACGGCAGCGCAGCCAAGGGCGGCGACCTGGACTGGGTCAACCCTGGCACCTTTGTGCCCGAGTTTGAGGAAGTGATGAACACCCTGTCACCCGGCGAGATCGCTCAGCCGTTGGTCTCGCGGTTTGGCGTGCACCTGATCCAACTGATGGAACGGCGCGAAACCAAGTTGACAGCAGCAGAACAACGCGAAGTGGCCCGAGGCATGCTGCGCGACAAAAAACTCGAAGAAGCCTACGTTAACTGGGCACAAGACGTGCGCGGCCGCGCTTACGTTGAACTGCGCGAGCCCCCTCAAAATGAGTAACGCACCGCACCGCGGGCCGCACATCGCCCGCAAGCGCTTTGGCCAACACTTTTTGTCAGACCACGGCATCATCGATGCCATCGTCGATGCGATTGCGCCCAAGCCCGGTGATGCCATGGTCGAAATCGGCCCTGGGTTGGCCGCCTTGACCCAGCCCTTG
>CAZHDP010000215.1:0-6166 GCA_964531605.1 uncultured Burkholderiaceae bacterium
GGCGACCCTGCGTATGCTGACATCGAAGCGCGTTTGGCCCAGCAGCCGGTGATCACGGTGCCCACCATCACCTTCGATGGTGCCGACGACGGGGTGCGCCCAGTGGCGCCTGCATCGGCCCACGCCAGCCGTTTTTCGGGCCCACGTTCACACCGGGTGGTGCCTGGTGTGGGGCACAACATGCCGCAAGAGGTGCCCGAGGTGTTTGCCGATGCGGTGTGGGAGTTGGTGGCAGCGGGCCGGTTCAGCTGAACCCTTTCATCAACGCCTGGGTCAACGCCGCGGCGCTGATGGCTTGGCAACCCTGGGTGTTTTGACCTGACCACAGAGGGGTGAAATCACCCAACCCAGCGGCCTCTGCCTTGGCTCGCAGGGGGGCGATGGCCGAGGTGGCGAGAGGAAAGGCCGGGGCCACGGGGCTCATGGCGCCCAGGTCGCGCATCACGCGGTTCACAATGCCCCGGGCTGGTCTGCCGGTGAACAGCCGGGTCAATGCCGTGTGTTGCGCCGCTTCGCTGCGCAATGCGCTGCTGTGGATAGGGCTGGTGGTGGCCTCGTCGCACAGCAGGTAAGCGGTGCCGACTTGCACGCCCGCGGCGCCCAGGGCCAATGCGGCGGCGACGCCTGCCGCGTCTGCAATGCCACCTGCTGCAATCACGGGCACATCAACCGCTTGAACGATCTGCGGTAGCAGGGCAAACGTGCCCACCTGGGTGCTGATGTCATCGCTCAAAAACATACCCCGGTGGCCACCGGCTTCGAGGCCTTGGGCAATGATGGCATCTGCGCCATGCGCTTGCAGCCAACGAGCTTCTTCCACGGTGGTGGCCGAGGCCAGTACCGTCGCCCCCCAGCTTTTGACCTGGGCCACCAGGTCTGCCGCAGGCAAGCCAAAATGAAAACTCACCACCCGAGGCTTGAAATGGGCCAAAGCTGCGGCGGCTTGGGCACTGAAAGGTGCGCGCCCTGGACCTTCTGGGATGGTGTCAGGGTCGATTCCCCAGGCTTGGTAATGAGGGCCTAAAGCGGCTCGCCAGCTGGCCTCCCGCGCAGCGTCGGGCACCGGGGGCGTGTGGCAGAAAAAGTTGACGTTGTAAGGCTGCTGCGTGGCGGCTTGCAGCGCGGTCAGCTCATCCACCATGGCCTGGGGCGTCAGCATTGCGCAGGGGAGTGAACCCAGGGCACCAGCGTTCGAGACAGCGGCAGCCAGTTTGTGGTTTTGCACCCCTGCCATCGGGGCTTGGATCAAGGGAAGCTGGGTTCCCAAGCGTTGGGACAGGCGGTTGATCTGCAAAGTGTTCATGGGCAAGATGGTAGCCAAAGTCCGACAGGTGACGCACCATGGTTTGTCTGGTCTCCCGAAGTGGCTTGCTTTCGCTTACATTCTCCGCATGTCCAAAGACCGCCCCACATTGGAAGTTGCCGTGCTGATGCGCCGTGAGCGCATCGACGGCCCCATGGCGCGCTGGCAGCCTGAGCGCTGGGTGCTGGCCGACGTGATGCTGCAAGAGGAAGGCTTTGGCACCGAGCCGCGCTTGCTCTACCAGCATGAGGGTGAAGAACGCTGGCTGTATGGTGGCATGGCCGTGAGCCTGTACGCGGACGATGCTGAGGGTTACTACCTGAATGCCACGACTCCCGCCCCGTGTTGGTTTGTGCTGTGGCGCATGCAAGAAGATCGCGCTGTGCCGGTGGCCGTGAGTTTGAGCTACCACGATGCAGGGCGATGGTTGGATGCGCAGGAGATGGTGGAACAGGTGCCAGCACCCGCCGAAGTGATTGCGTGGATGCAAGCGTTCATTGACGAACACCATGTGATCGAGCCCAAACGACGACAGCGGCCCGAGAGTTTCAAAACCTTGACCGACCGGTTTGGCAACCCCGCCACCGTGTCCACAGGCAAACCTCAGCGAGGCGGCCATGGCGGAACCTGACCACTTCTTCAGCCGTTGGTCGCGTCGCAAGGCGGCGGTGGCCAAGGGCGTGGTTCTTCCTGAGCCGGCCCCGCAAGCACAACCGCAACCGCCGTCGCCCACAGTGCCCGCTGCTGTTGATGATGCCGCCAAAGCGCCGGTTGACATGCCACTTGACGCGCCCGTCGAAGTCCCCGCGTCCGCAGAGCGGCCTCCGCTCACGATGGATGACGTGGCGGCGCTGACCACTGAAAGTGATTTCAAACCTTTTGTGGCGCGCGACGTGGCCCCCGAGGTTCGCAACGCCGCCATGAAAACCCTGTTCAGCGACCCACACTACAACGTGATGGACCGCATGGACATCTACATTGATGACTATTCGCAGCCTGACCCGTTGCCGCCATCCATGCTGCGGCAAATGGCCAGTGCCCAATTTTTGAAGCTGTTTGACGATACGCCTGACAGCCCGCCCGCCCCACAACCTGACGCCCTTCACCATGCCAACGCTGATTTGCGATTGCAACCGGACCCTGCCGTTGTCGGCCCCGAACCTGGGCAAAGCCCTGAACGAGACGCTGACCCTGCACAGCGCGCTGTGCCGACGTGAGGCGGGGGCATTTCAGCAGGCAGTGAAGTCTGGCGACGATGTTGTCGTCGCTTGCACCCAAGAAAAACGCCTGTTCACCGCACTGGCCGAGCAAACCGAGGGCGCGACCTCGGTCATCCGGTTCGTGAACATCCGCGAAACCGGTGGATGGAGCAAAGAGGCAGACAAAGCCAGCCCCAAGATCGCGGCCTTGTTGGCGGCTGCGCATTTGCCCGAACCCGAACCCGTCAGCACCGTGACCTACAAGAGCGCAGGGCGCTTGCTGATCGTGGGGCCGTTGTCGCAGTCAGAGCCGGTGGCCGACCTGTTGAGCGATGTGCTGCAGGTGACTTTGTTCGCGGTTGGTGAGAGGGGCGCAGCGCCTGCCGCCCAACAGTCGTCACATGAGCCGACGCAGGAGCGCCGTTACCCTGTGATCGCTGGCAAGTTCAACGCCTTGCAAGGCTGGTTGGGGGCGTTCAAGCTGAACTGGACACGCGACAACCCCATCGACCTGGACCTGTGCACGCGGTGCAATGCGTGCCTGGCGGCTTGCCCCGAAAACGCCATAGGGTTGGACTACCAAATTGACAGCGACATCTGCACGGGCCACCGGCAATGCGCCAAGGTGTGCACCGTGGCGGGCGCCATCGATTTCGCCAGGTTGCCCGAAACCCACGAAGACGAGTTTGACTTGGTGCTGGACTTGCGCCAACACCCCGCGTTCTTGCAGCATGCCAAGCCGCAAGGCTATTTCCACACCACCCCTGCGGACCTGCCCACGCTGTTCAAACTGCGTGACATGGTGGGCGAGTTCGACAAGCCCAAATTCTTCCAGTACAAGCAAAAGTTGTGTGCCCACAGCCGCAACGAGACCGTGGGCTGCAACGCCTGCGTGGACGTGTGTTCGGCCGAGGCCATCCGCTCAGACAAGTCGCGCCAGCAGATCATCGTCAACCCGCAGCTGTGTGTGGGCTGCGGCGCCTGCACCACGGCTTGCCCGACGGGTGCCTTGACCTTCCAGTACCCCCGCGCAAACGACCAAGGGGTGAAATTCAAAACGTTGCTGAGCACCTATGCCAAAGCGGGTGGGCAAAGTGCCGTGTTGCTGTTGCACAGCCAGGGGCAGGGGCAAGCACTGGTGGAGCGTTTGGGCCGGGCGGCCCAATTGCAAGTGGCGCGGGGCGTACCTGCCAATGTCATTCCCGTACCGCTGTGGCATACCGCCAGCGTCGGCTTGGAACTGTGGTTGTCGGCCGTGGCATTTGGCGCCCGCCATGTGGCCGTGTTACTGACGGCGGAAGAAGCGCCCCAATACCGCGATGCCTTGCAAACGCAAATGGACGTGGCCCAGGCGTTGATGACAGGGTTGGGCTACACCGGTCAGCATTTCACGCTGCTGCATGAACAAGACGTGCAAGGCTTGGACAGCGATTTACAACGTGTGTCTGCGGTGAGGGCCTCTGCGCCTGTGGTGGCCGCGCGGTTCGCTGTGGCGGCCGAAAAACGCAGCACGCTCGAACTGGCCTTGGATCACCTGATCGAACATGCCCCTGCGCAAGCCACGCCAGGTCCATCCGACGCGATTGCCTTGCCCGCCCAAGGCTCGCCCTTGGGCAGCCTGGCAGTCAACAAAGACGCCTGCACCCTGTGCCTGGCTTGCGTGAGCGCATGCCCGGCCAGTGCCTTGGCAGACAACCCGCAAAGCCCTCAACTGCGGTTCACTGAAAAGAACTGCGTCCAATGTGGGCTGTGTGTGGCCACTTGCCCTGAAAAAGCGTTGACCTTGGTGCCTCGCCTGTTATTGACGCCTGAGCGCAAGTCAGCGCGTGTGCTCAACGAGATGAAACCCTACGCTTGCGTGCGCTGCAGCAAACCGTTTGGCACGCTCAAGGCCATTGAGGCGATGCTGGGCAAACTGGCTGGCCACGCCATGTTCCAAGGGGCTGCCCTGGAACGACTCAAAATGTGCGGCGATTGCCGTGTGATCGACATTTACTCTTCGAACAATGAAACCCGCATCACCGATCTCTGAAGCCGCCACAGAAACGACCTCGAGCGCGACCGTGGACGCGACCCTGGCCAGCGCCGACAGCTTTGACGAAGAAACGGCTCGGGCCGAGGTCTATGGCGTGTTGTCGCTGCTTTACCGTGCACCCCCTGCGCCTGATTTTTTGGCATCCTTGCGCGTGGCGGTGACCGAAGCACCCGCTGCCGGTGGATTCCTGGAGGAGCCGTGGCGCGAACTGATCGCTTTGGCCCGCGTGATGCCTGATGTTGAGATCCAAGCGGAGTACAACGCTTTGTTTGGTGGTCTCGGCAAACCCGAGGTGTACTTGTTTGGATCGCACTATCTGAGTGGCTTCCTGAACGAAAAGCCGCTCGCGCAGTTGCGCACGGATTTGGAAGCCTTGGGGTTGACGCGGGATGAAGCCTCTTCGGACACCGAAGACCACATCGCTTACCTGTGCGAAGTCATGCGCTACCTGATAGCAGGCGACGACGTGGCGGTGGCCAACCTGACCCAGCAACAGCGCTTTTTTGCACAGCATTGGCAGACATGGGTGAGCAGCCTGTGCGACGCTTTGGGCGCGCACCCCAAAGCTCGTTTTTACGCAGCCGTCGCCGAATTTACCCGTGCATTTCACCATGTGGAAGTTCAAGGCTTCGACATGCTGACCTAGGTCAATGGACCGTACTTTCCCCTATGAAATTCCGTTCGTAACGGCTTGTCACACAGGTTACGCTCGGTATAGTTAGCTTGCTATCGTCCCGTGGGCAATGTGTGGCCTGTGGGGCGGCTTCAGGAGTACCTCATGTCTCAAACATCCAGGAACGATCAAACCACTGGCGAGGTGTCGTCGCAGCCCGCGCCGTCACGCCGTGGTTTTTTCTTTGGTGCGGCGGCTGTCGGCGCGGCAGCGGCTGCAGCCACCAGCTTGCGCCAAGTGGCCCCTGAACCACAAGCTGTGGCTCAAGCGGTGATTGCCCCCGAAGGCGGTGGTGGTTACCACGAGTCGGCGCACGTACAGCGCTATTACCAAACCACCCGCATCTGATTTGCCCGGGAGCCATCCATGTTGTTGACCAAAAAAACCAACGGGCCCAGCGCCAACGGGGCGTCACCTTTTGTTCACAGCCTTCGCCGGGGCTTGTCGCAGGCTTTGCCTACGGTAGACCGACGCGGCTTCTTGCGCCGATCCGGTCTGGGCGTGGGTGTGGGCCTTGCCGCAACTCAATTGGCGTTGGTCAAAAAAGCCAAAGCGTCTGGCGTCAAAGACACCGCCATTGGCAAAGGCAAGATCGAAGTCAAACGCACGGTGTGTACCCACTGCTCGGTGGGCTGTGCTGTGGACGCGGTGGTTGAAAACGGCGTCTGGGTGCGGCAAGAGCCGGTGTTTGATTCACCCATCAACCTCGGTGCGCACTGCGCCAAAGGGGCTGCGCTGCGCGAACATGGCCACGGCGAATTCCGTCTGCGCTACCCGATGAAGCTGGTCAACGGCAAGTACGAACGCATCAGCTGGGATACCGCGCTGAACGAGATCACCGCCAAGATGATGGAGCTCAAAAAGGCGAGTGGGCCTGACAGCGTCTATTTTGTGGGTTATTACAAGCACAACATCGAGCAGGCTTACCTGCTGCGCAAATTCGTGAGCTTCTGGGG
>CAZHDP010000216.1:0-6160 GCA_964531605.1 uncultured Burkholderiaceae bacterium
TGCCTTCGACCAAAGTCAACCCCAAATAGCGGGCCAGGTAGGCGTGTTCAAAATACGTCTCGTTGAACGGGCCTGGCGTCAGCAGCGCAATGTGCGCGTCTTTGCCTGCCGGGCTCATGCGCTTCATGTTGTCAACCAGCGCGCGATAGGTCGATGCCAAACGCTGCACTTTCAGCTCGGCAAAGCCCTCGGGGAACAACTTTGAAATACACAAACGGTTTTCGAGCAGGTACCCCAATCCAGACGGGGCTTGTGTGCGTTGCGACACCACCCACCAATTGCCATCGGCACCACGTGCCAGGTCAAAAGCTGCGATGTGAAGGTGCGTGGCGTCAGGGGGCAGCATGCCGTGCGCTGCCCGCAGGTAGCCAGGGTGCCCTTGGACCAGCGCTGGCGGGATCAGACCTTGCGTCAACAGGCGTTGGGGGCCATAGGTGTCCGCCATCACGCGGTCAAGCAAGCGTATGCGTTGTTTCACCCCAGACTCAATGTGACGCCAGCTCTCGGGCGTCACGATCAAGGGGAACAAGTCCAACGACCATGGGCGCTGAGGGTGGTCTGCATCAGCGTACACGTTGTACGTGACGCCGTTGTCTCGGACTTGCCGTTGAAGGCTCTCAGTGCGACGGTTTAAATCGCTCCAGGGTGAGCTGCCCAAACTGGAGAAAAATACTTCCCAGTGGGGCGCTGTCGCGCCAAAAGGGTGTGCCGCTGAGGCCTTGCCCAGCGCGCCATGTCGCAGTTCGTCCAAATGCCCGGGCATGGCGGCCATCGCAAAGGCCTCCAGCGCAGCGTCGGGCTGTCCTGTGGCTTTGGCGAGGTCGTTGATGGGGCTGCTGCGTGTTGTGTCCACAATGCCTGCATTGTCACATCTGGCGGGGGTACAAGCGCAGTTCTGGTCCGATATTCACAGTCGACGGACAATGGTCACACTTGTGTGCCCTTTCCCTGTGGGCATGGCATCTTTCTTCTAACTGGCTTTCACCATGCATACCAGTGCCCTTGTACTTTTTTCTGGAGGTCAAGACTCCACCACCTGTTTGGCCTTGGCGCTGACCAAATACCAGCGCGTCGAAACCGTGGCGTTCGACTACCACCAGCGACACCGCATCGAGCTGGACGCCCGCTTGCAAGTGCTGGAGGTGGTCAAAGCTCAGTTTCCCGAGTGGGGGGCTAAATTGGGACAGGACCATCTGCTGGATTTGGCCGTGCTGGGTGATGTGAGTGAAACATCCTTGACCCGCGACATGGCGTTTCAAATGGAGAGTTCTGGCTTGCCCAATACGTTCGTGCCCGGACGAAACCTGCTGTTCCTGACCCTTGCTGCGGCATTGGCTTATCGCCGAGGTCTGGATGTGATCGTGACAGGTGTGTGTGAGACCGATTTTTCGGGCTACCCAGATTGCCGTGATGACACCATGAAAGCCATGCAATTGGCGTTGAGCTTGGGCATGGACAAACGGTTTTTGATTGAAACCCCTTTGATGTGGATCGACAAAGCGGCCACCTGGCAACTTGCCCATGAATTGGGCAAGGCGTCTTTGGTGCCCCACGGTGATCAGAAGCTGGTCGATTTGATCGTCGAACACACGCATACCTGTTACCTAGGCGACCGAACCCATAGGAACGCTTGGGGTTACGGTTGCAACGCGTGCCCCGCCTGTGAGCTGCGCGCCCGGGGATGGGAGCGCTGGCAATCGGGTCAAGCCAAGTTGCCACCCGCTTGACATGAGTCAATGGGCATGACCCTGCAATGTTATTCGTCTGCGGCTAAAGTCGAGACTCATTTCCAGAAGGTTAGAGATGGTTTCCCTGTTCCAACGCATCCTGCCGAAAAGCCTGCGCGCCGAGGCCACACCCGAGTCACCCAAGGTGTCCGTGGCACCCCTGCCTGCCGCGGCTCCGGCCTCACAGCCCGGGCCCAGCGTCGCTGTGACGGCGCGCCGTCCCTTGATTGCCGCCAACGGCGAGGTCGCAGGATTTGAAATTCGTTTTGACACGGCGGTGTTGCAACGGTTGGCTGACGAAACAGATCCCAAAGTGATTGCTGCGCACGCCGCTGCCGTTTTGGTCGCGGCGCGGTTGGTTGCCATGGGGGGGCGTGTTTGGGTTTGTTGGTGTGGGGGGGGGGGTGGTTCTGCGGGGGGGGCCGCGCCCCCCCCCCTCGCGCGCTTGCCGGTACATTGGTTGCCCCATGCCCCTGTGCCCAAAGACGAGCCTGGTACCTTGATTGGTTTGGAGTTGGCGCGCGAAGAGGTGCTGGGTGACGACGCCAAGGCCGCTGTCACGGAAGCGGTCAGTCTGTTTCAATTTGCTGGTGGCAAGGTCGCCTGGGGGCCCCGGGTTGGGCTGGACATTCCTGCCGACTACGCGCTGGTGCAACAGGGTACCCAATCCCTGGCAGCACTGCTTGGCGAGATCCAATCATTGCCGACAGAGCTGAAATCAAAACAAATCTTGGTCACAGACGTGGGCAATGTCGATGACCTCGAAATGATTTTGAGCCATGGCGTGAAATACGTGTCTGGGGCGTTGGAGGCCAAGAGCGTTGTGTCCGAGCCCGCCAAACCCAAACTGCCGCTGCAACCCGAGGTGCGACGGGTGTCGCAGCTGCTGCACAAGCTCGCGGCAGGCGCCGAAAACGCGCAGATCATTGAAGATTTGAAGGGTGATCTGGGCCTGTCTGTGCAGCTGTTGCAGCGGATCAACAGCGCCAGTTTTGCGCAGTTGGGTGGTGTGGCCAGCATTGATCAGGCTGTGGTGATGTTGGGGCGCAACGAGTTGCAGCGTTGGCTTTCGATGATGCTGATGCAATTTGCGGGCAAACGCAAAGTCTCGTCTGCCCTTCAGGAAGTGGCCCTGTGGCGTTCCCGTTTCCTCGAACTGTTGGCGATTGAAAAGGGTGCGCCTGATCCAGGGCAGTTCTTCACCTTGGGTTTGGCTTCAATGTTGGGGTTGATCCTCAAAATCAGTGCCGAGGAAGTGGTGACTACCTTGGGTTTGCCGCAGGAAGGGCAGGATGCTTTGCTGACGAAGTCTGGACCGTGGCATTGCTATTTGCACACTGCGACGCAGGTTGAAAGTCAAAGCCTGAGCGACCAGTCCGCGATGGACGATGGCTTTGGCGGGGCCGGGCGCGTCCTCCAGTTGTCGGACGATGCCTGGGCTTGGGCAGCCGAACACTCGGACCGCCGTCACGCCGCAGCCGGTAAAGAGTCGGCTTGAAGCCACAGGGAGAGGTGATGGCGTCGTTTTTTCAACGGGTCTTCAAGCGCTGGGCAGGGGGCTCGCCATTGCCAGACCATCAAGTGGCCTCGACGCCCACAGCAGGGCATGGTTCCTCTGGTGTTGCCGACCGGCGTCAAGAGGCGCCACCCGCCCACGCTGAGCCCATGGGGCCTGTGGCGCTGGGGGCACGTCGCCCTTTGATTTCAGCCCATGGTGAGGTCATTGGTTTTGAATTCAGGGTTCCCGTGGCGACCCAACAGAGGTTGCAGCGCAAGACCGATCATTTGGCACAAGCCGCCCATACCGCAGGCGTCTTGGCATCCGCCAAAATGGTGGCGCAGTTTGGCCGCACGGGGTTGGCCCGCTTGCCTGCGGAATGGGTGCCCCGCGACGCAAGCGTGTCGGCAGCACCCGGTATGTTGATCGCGCTGGAGTCGTCGTCCGCGTCGCCCTCTGAGCCATGGCTTACCGAAGTTGTCGCACAAATGAGGGCATCGGGTGCCCGCGTGGGGTGGGATGCCCAACTTGGGCTGTCCACCGTTCTGCCTGATTTTGGTGTCCTTCGGCAAGATGGCGCGACCATGGGACCGTTACTGGCAGGTGCGAGCGCTCAATTTGAGGGCAACGCTCCCCCTTTGTTGCTGACGGACGTGGCCAGTGTGGAAGACATTGAAATGGCGCTGAGCCATGGCGTGGCCTTTGTCTGCGGCACCTTGTCTGCCAGCAGCACGGGGGCAAAAGAGGTGGATGTTGTGCCGATGCCCCCAGAAGTGCGGCGCATTGGTTCGCTGCTGAACCAATTGGTCACAGGGGCTGAAACCGAGGCCATCGTGACACAAATCAAGGGTGATGTTGGCCTGTCTTACCGTTTGCTCAAGCGCATCAATTCCGCCAGTTTCGCGCAATTGGGCGCAGGTGCCACCATCGAACAAGCCGTGATGCTGATGGGGCGCAACGAGCTGTACCGTTGGTTGACGGTGATGTTGGTTCAGTTTGCCGACCAGCGCAAAGCCAGTTCCGCCCTGCAAGAAGTTGCGCTGTGGCGGTCTCGTTTGCTGGAATTGATGGCGATAGACCGAGGCGAAGCCGTACCAGGTCAACTCTTCACCTTGGGTTTGGCGTCCATGCTGGGCTTGTTGCTGAGCATCACGCCTCAAGAGGTCATCGACACCCTGGGCTTGCCGCCACTGGCACAGCAGGCGCTGTTGACGCAGTCGGGGCCTTGGGCGCCATACCTTGCCATGGCTGCGCACCTTGAAGAGTTGACCTTGGATGCCATCCCTGAATGGGTCGAGCAGTTTGGCGGTCCAGAGCGCGTGCTGGCCATGTCCGATGATGCCTGGGCCTGGGCCGCCCAATACACCGACAAGCAAGCCCAGGCATCTCACTGAGCTTGGGCAGCTCAGTGAGGCAAGACGATGGGCACCTGCGTTGCAGGGGGGGTGTTTCTGCTGCGCTCACAGCGGACCAAACCGTCGATCATCACCATGCCCACGCCCGGAATGTCACCCAGTTGCACGCTTTCGAGCAAGTTTTTGCCTGCCGTGTGTTGGGCGCGGTCCATGAACACGAAATCCGCCGCGCGGCCCTTTTCAATCAGGCCACAGTTCAACTGGCGTATGCGGGCTGTGTTGCCTGTGGCAAAGCAAAACACCAGTTCGGCAGGGATGTTGCCCAAACTGGACAGCAGCGCAATCATGCGCAGCATGCCCAGCGGTTGAACGCCAGAGCCTGCGGGGCCGTCGGTTCCCAAGATGATGCGGTGAGGGCATTTGAGTTGGATGGCCGCCTGCGCTGCAGCGATGGCGACTCTCTCGTTGCCGTTGTGCACGATCTCGATGGCGCGGCTGCTTTTTTCACACAATTCGCAGACATGCGCTTCCGGCAGTGCGGTGTGTCCACCATTGATGTGGCCAATCACGTCAGCATCGGCTTCTAACACCACGTCTTTGTCTATCAGTCCTGAGCCAGGGATCGATGGGCCGCCCGTGTGGATGGTGCTTTGGATGCCATATTTGCGCGCCCAAGCCACCATTTCTTTGGCCTCATAACCGGCTTTCACCGAGCCCAGACCGACTTCCCCCAGCAACGTGACGCCAGCTTCGCTGAGGTCCTTGAAGTCTTGCTCCACCATGCCCTTTTCAATCACGGGGGCGCCCGCAATCACCTTCACACCACCGGGTCGAAAATTGTCAAACGCCCGCTGGGCCGTGATGGCCAGTGCTTTGAGGCCCACGATGTCCTTGGGGCGCCCGGGCAGGTGCACTTCTCCCGCTGAAATCATGGTCGTCACCCCGCCATTCATGGTGGACTCAATCCATCCCAATTGATTCTGGCGCGGTGTCCAATCGCCAAACACGGGGTGAACATGGCTGTCGATCAAGCCCGGCGCCACACAGGTTTGACGGGCGTCAATGACGGTCACGGCGTGGGCCGTGTCGCAGTCTTTTTCTTTGCCTACCGCGGTGATGATGCCATCGTCGACCACGATGGTGTCTGCATCCAAAATCGGTTGATCTATGTCGCCCGACAAGAGCAAACCGATGTTTTTGATGACAACTTTGCCGGACTTGCCGCCGGTGACTGCTTCTGCCATGGTCAATGTCTCCAGGATGGTGAGGGAAGGGTTGCGTGGATCAAGGGTGTCAGGGCTTCAAACAGCACACACGGTGCGCAAAACGGCCTCGGACACAAACTGCTGCCAAGCTGCCAGAGCTTCTGGTGCTTCCAGGTTTTCACCGAGAAACGCGGACAAAGTGTGGCGATTGGAGATGTAAAAGTAGCCCATCGCGGCAATCATGAGGTAGACGTCACGGGCTTGGATGTCTGCCCGAAAGTGCTTTTGCGCGATGCCGCTGGTCAGGATTTGTCCGATCACGGCGATCGCTGGCGACGAGTATTCACGGGCCCGGAGCGATTTGACGATGTGCCG
>CAZHDP010000217.1:0-6135 GCA_964531605.1 uncultured Burkholderiaceae bacterium
ATAGGCGTTGCACCATGTTTTTCGCCCCCCTCGCTTCCATTTCTCCACTGACTGGCCGCACGGCATACCACCCCAGCCTGCGGTCACTGGACCGCGGTTTCGAGCGCTTTTTCAAAGACGCGGCACACGCACCCCAGGTTGGCACCAAGGGCTACACCGTGGACCACACAGACACGGCCTACACCTTGAACATTGACATGCCCGGCCTGGCCAAAGAGCACTTGAGCATTGGCATTGAAGGCGCCGTGGTTCGCATTGAAAGCCTCACAGATGCCCCCCGCACGGTGAAGGCCGCTTACGAATTCCCGCAAGACATCGATGCCACCGCCAGCACAGCCAAAATGGAACACGGCGTGCTGAGCCTGACCTTGGTGAAAAAGGTGCCGGTCAGCAACGTGACCCACCTCACCATCCAGTGATACCGCAGTAACGCAGCAAAGCCGGTTCCGGCAAGCTCACACAGGCGAATACACTCCCGTCAAGCGCATGCTGCGCTTGATCGGAGCCCGCTTGAAAACCAACTTCGTCACCGCAGACGCCATCGAGCACGCCACCCTCGCGGCCGTCGCCCCCGAATCCGTCCAAGCCATTGCAGGCTGGCTGTTGCCTTTTGATTCGGGCACCATAGGTCGAGCCAAGAGCGCTGTGCCCTTGGGCCAAGCAGACACCTCCCATTACGCCCTCCGTCGCATCGCTGATCGCTACACAGCCAGGGGCATGCGCCCCTCGTTCCGGGTCGCCAATCACCCTGAATTCGACAACTTGCGTGCCAGTCTGCAAGCATCAGGTTACCGGCCGTCGAACCCCACCTGGGTTCAGACCGTTCCCACGGCGACGCTCGCGGCCTACCAAGCCGACCACCACCAAGTCAGCCTCGACCCGGCACCCGACGCCGCTTGGGCCGCCTTGTTTTTGGGTGAGGGCTTTGACCCCGTTGACGGGGCTTGCCGCGTCAACAGCTTGAGTCGGGCCAAAGGCTCCCTCTATGCCAGTGCCCGCCACAACGGCAATACTTTGGCTGCTGGCGCAGCCTCGTTCAGCAACGGCTGGGTCAGTGTGCACGGCATGCGCACCCATGCCGCCTGCCGAGGACAAGGTTGGGCTGGACGCATCCTGAGTGCCGTTGGGGCCGCCGCCATGGCGCGCGGCATTGAGCATTGTTTTTTGCAGGTTGACGCTCACAACACGGGGGCGCAATCGCTCTACCGGCGCGCTGGATTTGTCACGGCCTGGGAATACGTTTACTGGACGGTGCCAGCAGGCTGAACGATCGCGTCCAAAGCCCACCGCGGTTTCACGTCAAACGCGTACTGGGTGTTGGCCTCTTGCACCCCCGCCTGCAGGCGCATGGCACCAGCCATCGCAATCATCGCGCCATTGTCGGTGCACAGGTCCAACTCGGGGTAATGCACGCGCACCTGCCGTTTGGCACACTCGGCATTCAGTTGCGTGCGCAAAGCACGGTTGGCCCCCACCCCACCAGCCACCACCAAGCGCTTCAGGCCGGTTTGTTTCAAGGCGTTGAGCGATTTTTTCAGCAGCACTTCAACAATGGCTGCCTGCGTTGACGCGGCCAAATCAGCCTTGCGGGCCTCAAGGTCGTCTCCCAGCTTTTTGGCCTGGGTGAGCACTGCCGTTTTCAGGCCCGCAAACGAAAAATCAAGGTTGCCACTGTGCATCAAGGGCCGAGGCAACTTGAATGCAGCCGGATCTCCCTGCTCCGCCAGACGCGACAACGCCGGGCCACCGGGGTAACCCAAACCCATCAGCTTGGCCGACTTGTCGAAAGCCTCGCCCGCCGCGTCATCGATTGTCTCGCCCAACATCTCGTAGCGTCCCACCGCATCTACCCGCATCAATTGGGTATGTCCACCCGACACCAGCAGCGCCACAAAAGGGAACTCAGGCGGGTCTGCACTCAAAAACGGCGACAGCAAATGCCCTTCCAAGTGGTGCACGCCCAACACCGGCTTGTTCAACGCTGCCCCCAACGCGCAAGCCACGCCCGCCCCCACCAGCAACGCCCCGGCAAGCCCTGGTCCCTGGGTATAGGCCACCACGTCCACGTCTCCCAGGGCATGGCCAGACTGCTTCAGCACCTCACGCGCCAGTGGCAACACCCGCCGGATGTGGTCGCGGCTGGCCAACTCTGGCACCACACCACCATAGGCTTGGTGCATCTCAATTTGGCTGTGCAGTGCATGGGCCAGCAACACCGGCACACCCTCAGCACGCGTTTGAACCAGTGCCACTCCCGTCTCGTCGCACGACGACTCAATGCCCAAAACCCGCAAGGCAGGTGAGGCGTGAACAGCGGACAATGGGGAGGTGACAGACAACGGGCTTCTCCAGTAAAGGCTGAAGTTTACTTGTCGACGTGTTCAGCCACTCCAGCCATTTTGGCTCGCTTCTTGCATATCACTCCCCATGGAATCCGCACTGCGCATCGTTGTCATCGCCCCTGATTTGGCCGTGTCCGACCCGGACGACGACCACGGCTTGATGCAAGCCGACCGCTCCCGTTCTTTGCGCATTGGCCTGCTGGAAAGCGGCTTCAACCTGGTTGCCACGTTGCCGGCAGACGTGTTTTTGGCCGAACGCATTGCGCAGTTGCAACCCGACCTGATCATCGTGGACGCCGAGAGCGAAGCCCGCGACGCGCTAGAGCACGTGGTCATGGCCACACGCGACGCGCGCCGCCCTATCGTCATGTTCACCAACGACCACGACAGCAACACCGCACGCGAAGCGGTGGCCGCAGGCGTATCGGCGTACATCGTGGCAGGCTTGCAAACCGAGCGCATCCGTCCGATTTTGGACGTCGCCCTGGCCCGCTTTGAGCAAGACCAGGCCTTGCGCCTCGAACTGGCCAACACCCGAAGTGAGCTCAACGAGCTTTCTGCCGCCGTGCAGGACCGCAAGATCATCGACCGCGCCAAGGCATTGCTGATGCAGCGCCAACAACTCACCGAAGACGATGCTTACCGAAAATTGCGCAAAACCGCGATGGACAAAAACCTGAAAATCGTCGAGGTGGCTCAGCGCATGTTGGACGTGGCCGACCTGCTGGGCTGAGACACTGGGGCACTGGCGAACGCCGCCAAACGGGCCAAATCAGGCACCACCACAGAACCGTAGCGGCAGGTCAGCAAGCCCTGTGCGGCCAGCTCGCCAACCAAGGCATTGGCGGTCTGGCGAGAACAGCGGGCCAAACCAGCCAACCGTGATTGCGTGATGCGCAATGAGATGCTGTTGCCATGGGCCTGCTGCTCCAGCGCCACGATGTGGATCAACTTCGCCATCCGCTGCACAGGCCCCACCAACACCGACTGCCCTGTCCACTCGATCAGCAGGCGCATGCGTCGCCCAATCAAACGGATGATGGGCGGATACAGGTGCGGAAAGCGCTCGCACAACGCCCTCACTTCCGTGATCGGCAACGCGATGAGCGTGGCTGACCCGCTGCTGTAAAAGTCATTGTCAGGCGGCGCATCCATGAAACACGAGAACCAAGTGGCCCAACCCCCTGCGGTGATGAAACCCACCACAAATTCTGCGCCGTCTGCGTTCCTGGCCAACACCTCAATGTGGCCTTTGACCACCAGGCGCAAATAGGGTGACCGCTCCCCGGCACGGCTCAACAAGGTGGGCACCTTGAAATGCTCCCAACGGGCAACGCTGCATGCCGCGTCCAGCGCATCGGGACCAGCATCACCAAAAACGCTTGCCTGAAGGACAGCCCTCATCTGGGCCTGTGAATCAGGGATAGTCATCATTCGTTTACTGCACATTTGTCGGCCAGCCGACAGTCACCACCGGGCATCTTTCCAACAATGGGGCACCACGGCAGGCGAGCGGATGGACCGCGCAGCCTGACCGGCATGTTGGAGACCCCACCGATGAGCCTGATTCTCTACGCAATCCCATTTTTCCTGGCCTTGATGGTGATTGAAATGCTGGTTGCCAAAGCCCAGCACAAAACGCTGTACCGCTTCCACGATGCAGTGACCAGCCTGAACATCGGTTTCGTGAGCGAAACCATCCGCACACTGCCCAAGCTGATGTCCATTGCCGTCTACGCCTTGATCGTCGATCAAGCCGCGGCCATCACCTGGGACGTTCGGCAACCTGCCGTCTGGATCCTCGCATTTTTCATGTACGACTTTTTCTACTACTGGGCGCACCGCAGCGGTCACGAAGTCAACCTGCTGTGGGCCTCCCACGTGGTGCACCATTCGAGCGAAGACTTCAACCTCGCCACCGCGTTTCGCCAGTCTTGGACCAACCAATTCTTTTACTGGATTTTCTACTTACCCATGGCCTTGGTGGGCATACCCGTCACGGTGTTTGCCATCACGGCATTGATGAGCGCGGTCTACCAATTTTGGGTGCATACCCAGCTCATCGGCACCCTGGGGTGGGCGGATCGCATCTTGGTGACCCCTTCCAACCACCGCGTCCACCATGGACGTAACGATTACTGCATTGACCGCAACTATGGTGGCACATTGATCCTTTGGGATCGCCTCTTTGGCACTTATGCTGCCGAAAGGAAAGACGAACCGGTCGTCTACGGCACGCTGGTCCCTTTGCGCAGTTGGAGCCCTTTGTGGGGCAACCTCAAAAACTTTTCTGCCATCTGCCGCGATGTCATGGCCACGCCCGGATGGCGCCAGAAACTCATGGTGGTGTTTGCCCCACCCGGTTGGACCCCGAGCGGACACGCCATACCTGCGGCTGCAGCGCTGCACGCACCCTTGTTTGAGACACCCACCAGCCGATGGCAAACCGCCTATGGTGTGGGCGCCACCTTGACCTTGCTGGCCTGGGTGCTGGACTTGCTCACCTCGGCCCCAGCCCTCAGCATGCCCATGCGATTGGCGTACACCCTGGTGATTGTGCTCAGCACGGCCTGCTTGGCCAGGTTGTTCGAAGGTCGACGTAACGCGCTGCCACTTGAAGCACTGCGCACAGTTGTCTTGCTGGGCCCGCTGACCATGGGCTGGTGGTTTCACGCTGTGCCCACCGGCGCTCGCCTCGCCGGCGCGGGCGCTCTGCTCGTTTTGCTTTTCACCCTGGCCATGCTCTACAGATCTCGTGGGACTCCAACCACAAGAACACAGTCCGCCCACACCCAGGAGCTGGCATGAACTTGCAAGCTGCTTTGGATGGCCTGTTGGCAGTCTTCGCGTTGTGGTTGGCCTGGCAGGCAGGCCCCAAAGCCCCTGCCTTGCGCCTGGGGTGCGTACTGCTGGGCATTGCAGCCGTATTGGGCACGCTGCGCTTTTCGGGGCTGCTGCCCTTGCCTGCTTGGCACCAGTTCTTTTCGATGCTGGGCGCCGGTGCAGGTCTGCCGCTGCTGGCCATCGCCATGACTCAACCTCACAGCGCGGTCGGTCGCCAGCGCCGCTTCGCCTGGATCTTTGCCGTGACTGCTGCTGTTGTCTGCACGCTGGTGGTCATGGTGGTGCAATGGAAGCTGTGGGCATCGGTCTGTGCACTTGCAGCGGCCATGAGCATGCTCATCTGGGGCATTCGGCACCAACAAGGGGCAGTGACCGCCACAGGCCTGTTGATGTTGGTGACACTGGTTGCCTTCGCAGCCAAAGTGCAAGTTGGCCCCTTGCAGCCCGGTGACATCCTTCACCTGGGGCTCACGCTGGTGCTGTGGCTGCTCAGCCGCTGGCACCAGCACAGGGCCTCGACCAAGCTCGATTGAATCGATTCCTGCTGAGACAGCTGGCTTCAACCCCCTATTCATAAACTGGCACAACCTTTGCTTTAACTCCCTCAAGACCGATGACGGTCACGCTAACCCCGCACCCAACGTCGGGTGAGGGGTTGGCAAAAGGACAAAGGCGTCCCCAACAGGCTCACGTCGCGCATCGCGCAGCGGACCTGGTGTGGACGCCTTTTTGTTTTTCAACTTGATCGGAGTGCTCGCATGACCCAACCCCTTCCCTCCCGCTCTGGCCACCTGGGCCGTCGCGCCGTGCTGCAGGCCGCAGCCCTTGGCGCTGTTGGCATCAACCCCGCCCTGCGCGCTGCGGTGTACGCCCAGGGTTCCGATAAGCCTGAGAAAGAAGAAGTCAAAATCGGCTTCATCCCACTGACCGACTGCGCCAGCGTGGTGAT
>CAZHDP010000218.1:0-6132 GCA_964531605.1 uncultured Burkholderiaceae bacterium
CCGATTGGGCCAGTGGTTGGTGGGCAAGGTCGCGCGTGAATTGGGCATCAACGCGACCGGGGGCTCATCCAGCGTGGCCGATGCTTGGGAGGTGGTCCGCACGGCAGCCGCCACGGTTCGTGCCAGCCTCTTGGCCGCCGCCGCTGCGCAATGGAAAGTCCCTGTGGCTGAACTCCAGGTCAACGCTGGCGTGGTGTCTCACGCCAGTGGCAAATCGGCTGGCTATGGCGAATTGGCGCCAGCGGCTGCGGGCATGCAGCCGGGCGAGGTGACGCTCAAAGCCCGCAAACACTGGTCCGTGATTGGCCAGCCCGTTCCTCGCGCCGATGCCTTGTCCAAAGTCACAGGCCAAGCGCAATACGGCCTCGATGTGCGCCTGCCGGGCATGTTGTTTGCCTCGGTGCGCCAATGCCCCATGCTGGGCGGCAGCTTGGCGGAGGTGGACACGGCCGCATTGCAGCAACAGCCCGGGGTCAGCGCGGTGGTGCGACTGCCCTCGGTAGCAGGTTCTACCGAGGGCTTTGCCGTGGTGGCCCGCAACTGGTGGCAAGCGCACCAAGCCGCGTTGAAGGCACAGCCCAAGTGGACGCCCCCAACAGCGGGCTTGCTGGCATCAAAGCAAATCGATGCGGCGCTGGAGACAGCTGCCAAAACAGGGGACGGCACCACGTTCTACGAAAAAGGGGATGTCGCCGCCGCAGAGCAGCAAGCCACAAAGCGCCTGGCGTCGGTCTACCGTGCGCCCTACCTGGCCCATGCCACGATGGAGCCAATGAATTGCACAGCCCAGGTCGCAGACGGCCGGGTTGAAGTGTGGGTACCCACCCAAGTGCCTGAGTTCGCACGGGCGGTGGCGGCCAAAGTCGCTGGCGTTGATGCAGCCCAAGTGACCTTGCATGTGACTCAACTCGGCGGCGGCTTTGGTCGGCGCCTGGAAGTGGACGTGGTCGCGCAGGCCGTGCGCGTGGCGATGGCCACAGGCGGCAAGCCGGTGCAGTTGATTTGGTCGCGTGAAGAAGACACCACGCATGACTTTTACCGGCCCATGCACGTGGCCCAGCTCCAGGCCACGTTGGACGCTGCAGGTCAGTTGAACAGCTTGCGCATCCAGTCTGCCGGTGACGCCATCACGCCGCGTTGGATGGCCCGTGGTTTGCCCGCGTTGTCAGGCCCGTTTGACACGCCCGACAAAACCACAGCCGAGGGGCTGTTTGACTTGCCTTACGGTGTGGCGCACCAAAAGATGAGCCACGTGGCGACCCGCATGGGGGTGCCCGTCGGGTTTTGGCGCTCGGTCGGGCATTCACACAATGCTTTTTTCTCGGAATCGTTTGTGGACGAAGTGGCTGCGCTTGCCGGGCAAGACCCCTGGGTGTTTCGCCAACGCCTGTTGGCCCAGGCCCCTCGCTACAAAGCCGTGCTGGACTTGGCTGCCTCCAAGGCTGGATGGGGCAAAGCGCTGCCCGCGGGGCATGCGCAGGGCATCGCTTTGCACGAGTCGTTTGGGTCCATCGTGGCTGAAGTGGCGCAAGTGTCGTTGCAAGACGGCAAACCCAGAGTCCATCGCGTGGTGTGCGCCATCGATTGCGGCACCGTGGTGAACCCAGGGACTGTGGCGCAGCAGATGGAAGGCAGCGTGATCTTCGCGCTCACGGCGGCCCTGTACGGCAAGATCGACATCGAGGGCGGTGTGGTTCAGCAGACCAGCTTCCCCAACTACCCCATGGTGTCGCTGGCCGAGGCCCCGGTGGTCGAAACGCACATCGTAGCCAGTGAGCGTGCGCCCTCCGGCGTGGGCGAGCCCGGGGTGCCATCGTTGGCACCGGCAGTGGCCAATGCGCTGTTCAAACTCACCGGCAAGCGCCAGCATCAACTGCCTTTGGCGTGATTCAGTGGTCGGTGGGCTTCAGTGCCAATCGGGCTTCAAACCCCGTGGCCTGACCCCTTGGCGGTGAGGTCATCGTCAAGGTGCCGTGCTGGCGTGCGACGATGGTTTTCACGATGGACAAGCCCAGACCAAAGCCCGCCGCATCGGGGGCATGCCGCACGTGGCGCTGGGTCAAGGTGGCCAGCTGCTCGGGCCCCACGCCGGGGCCACTGTCACTGACCACGACGGTGCCAGGTTGTTCCAGCCGAACCTGCACCTCGCTGTTCCCGCTGTAGCGAAGGCTGTTTTCGATGAGGTTGCGCAGGGCGATGGCGATCGCGTCAAAGTCGCCCATCACGTCCACGTCTTCTTCGTCAATGACCCGCAGTCGTCGGTACGCGGCATCGTCTGTTTCGAATTCCTGCAACACCACGGACACCACCTGGTTGAGCCGCACCCGCTCGCGCGCGAGGCCTGCACCAGACTCTGCGCGTGACAGTTGCAACAGCTTTTCCGTGCGCCGTTTGAGTTGCTGCAAGGCCACGCTGGCCGCTGAAACCTCGGTCCGTGCAGCCTCGGGCAAATCCAATGCCAACAAATTGGTGAGGCGGAGTTGGGCCACGGTCAAAGGGGTCCGCAATTCGTGGGCCGCATTGGCCGACAGTGCGCGCTCGGTTTGCAAGGCGTCATCCAGCCGGTGCAAGAGGTGGTTCACGTTGTCGGCCATGGCTTTGAGCTCACTTGGCAAGCCGGTGGTGTCCACAGGGTTGAGGTTTTTGCCACCGCGCTCACTGATTTGCTGTGTGACCGCGTCAACCCGTTGCATGCCTTGCCCCACCACACGGTGCACCAACCATGCCAACAAGGGCAGCACCGCCAACAGAGGCAACAGCAAATACATGAGGCTTTTGTTGCGCAGTTTGCTGCGGTGTGCCAACGGGTCTGCCGCGTGGATGTAAATGTTTTGGATGGGGTGCGCCACCGTGTAAACGCGCCATTGGTCGGTGTTCGCAAACCCGGTTTGAAGAGGCACCTCAAACGCCTGCGCGGGTGCATCAACGGACCGCATCAGCACCTGCCGCTGGGCATCGATCACTTGGTACATCAGGTAGTCGCCATGCAGCTCGTCATTGGCGTGGTCCATGGTCGGGCGGGCAGGGGCGGTGCCCGGCGCACTTGCCGTTTGGGTCGCTGCAGCGGCGGTCGACGCGGGATTGCTGATTTGTGCCTCGTGGCTGCGCACCTCGTCGAGTTCATGGGCCGCCAGCTCTAACAAGCGGTCTGCGCTTTGGGCCAACGCGCTGTCCAGGCTTTCCTGCATTTCGATGTGCACGTACCACCCCACCCCGGCGGCCCCCAGCAGCCAAAAGCTGCACACCAAGCCGAGCAAAGCACGGCTCAGCTGGGTGCTCAAACTGCGGGCGGAGGTGTTCACGCCGCGTCCCCCACAAAGCGATAGCCCAGGCCGCGGCTGGTCTGGATGCACGTTCTCCCGAGTTTGCGACGCAGGTGACTGATGAACACCTCCAGGGTGTTGCTGTCCGCCTCGTCATCAAACCCGTAGAGCGCGCTCAGCAGGGACTCTTTGGTGTGCACCCGGTCGGCACGTGACACCATCACCCGCAGCAGCGCCCATTCTTTGGCCGTGAGGTCGACAGGCAGGCCTGCCACGGTCACGCGGCTGCGTGACAGGTCTACTTCAATGCGCCCAAACTTCAGCACCGCACTGCTGCCTCCGCTGCTGCGGCGTTGCACGGCGCGCAGCCGTGCCAACAGCTCGTCGGGGTCAAAGGGCTTGACCAGGTAGTCATCTGCGCCCGCGTCCAAACCACGGATGCGGTCTGACACCTGGTCTTTGGCCGTCAAGATGATGGTGCAGGCCTCGGGTGCCAAGCGATGGATGCTGGGCAGCAGGTCCAGACCGTCACCATCAGGCAGGTGCAAGTCCAACAGCACCGCACCCCATTGCGACAGCGGCAGGTTCAGCCGCGCGGCTTTCAAGCTGTCGGCGTGGCTCACCACAAAGCCTCGGGTGGTCAAAAACGAGGTCATGGCCGCGACCAACGGGGCGTCATCTTCGACAAGCAGGATGTGCAAGGGGGAATCTTTCGGAGGGGCTGTCAGGCGAACGCACCGATTGCATCGCACCAAACTGAAGCCAAGCTGAATTTTCCACTCAAGCTCCGTTCAGCTTCAATCCTTAAGCTCTAGACCATACCCAGTCAATATCAACGCGTCGGAGGGTTCTCATGTCACATCGTTTCGTTACCTCGCCAAGGTTGGCGATTTCCCGCAGTCCCCACAACGGGTTCCGCTTGCGCGGCCGCTGGGCGCTGATCCTGGGCCTGCTTGTCGGTGCTTCGCAGGTCAACGCTGCCGACACGGCAGGCGCTCAGGTTGCCGCATGGACCGTGCTGGCCAAAACGGCGGAACCCGGGTTCTCGCCGTCAGCGGAGCGCGGTCGGGCGTTTTACGCCAAACAAGGCGGACACAACACCGACATGAACAGCTGCACGGCATGCCACACGGCCAACCCTGCCCAGGCTGGCAAGCATGTGGTCACCAGCAAACCGATTGCACCGATGTCGCCAGGGGTCAACCCTGAGCGGTTCACCGATGCGGCCAAAACTGAAAAATGGTTCAAACGCAATTGCAATGACGTGCTGGGCCGGGTGTGCACACCGGCTGAAAAGGCCGACTTGGTCACGTATTGGATGGGGGTGAAATGATGCTGAAACGTTCACCATTGCGCTGGGCTGCAGCGCTCGTTGCCGGGTTGCTCTTGTGGCCTACCTTGACGCTGGCTGACGGCAACCGACTGATGACAGCGCCTGCCGTCTACAAGACCGAGTGTGGGTCGTGCCATACGCCATACCCTGCGGGCCTGCTGATGGCTGCGGCCTGGAAAAAGACCACCGACAAGCTCAGCACCCATTTTGGCGTTGATGCGTCGTTGACCCCTGCCGAGGTCAAAGAAATCTCTGCCTATTTGCAAGCCAATGCCGGGGCCAGGGCCGATCGCTATGAGACACCCAAAGACCCGCCCAGATTGACCCAAACCGCATGGTTCGAGCGCAAGCACTTGCAAAAATTACCGGCCAGCGTGTGGAAAGACCCCAAGGTGAAATCCGCATCCAACTGTGCGGCGTGCCACACCGGTGCCGACCAGGGCAACTATGCGGAGCGTGACATCGCCGTGCCTGGCTTCCCTGGGCGGCACTGGTGACGCCGCGAGATCGCACCAAGACTGAGCCTGTGTCATTCACTTTGAAAGCTTCCAACATGATTGCACCTTCATCCACGCCGCCAGAGACTGGTGGCCACCGACAGCTGATCCCGGTTTGGGACCTGGCCGTCAGGGTCGGGCATTGGCTCCTGGCTGGCTCATTCTTGTTGGCGTACGTGACCGCTGAATCGGAATCCTGGCGCTTGGTGCACACCACCAGCGGGCTGGTCGCGATGGCGGTCGCCTTGTTCCGCATTGGGTGGGGCTTTGTTGGCCCAAGTTCCGCGCGCTTCAGCCGCTTTTTGACAGCGCCCTCCCACGCTTGGCGGTACCTGAAAAGCCTGCTGGGGCCGCATCCTGAACACCACACGGGTCACAACCCCGCAGGCGCTTGGGCCGTGGTGGGGCTGTTGACGCTGACCGTGTTGACGGCGGCACTTGGGCTGGCCACCTACAACGACGTGGGCGGTGGTTGGACGGAAGAGGGCCACGAACTTGTGGCCAACCTGACTTTGGGTTTGGTGGGCTTGCATGTGTTCGCGGTCGTGGTGAGCTCTTACCTGCACCGAGAAAACCTGATCCGACCCATGTTCACGGGACAAAAGCAAGGCTTTCTGTCTGAGGCGATAGACCCCTACCGGGGTCGTGTCGCGGTCTTGGTGCTGTGCGTATGGGCCGCTGGTCTTGCGTGGTACCTGCGGTGATGTGTGTGCCTTCAGTTCGCCATTGACCCATGGGCCAGAAAGTTCAAATGAAACCCATCGAGCCAGGCATCGTCAACACCACCTACCCTCTGCAGCAGCGGTTTTACCGTTTCGTTTTTCCTTGGCTCATCCTGTGCACGCTGATGTTGGCGGCGGCGACCGTTTGGGGTGGTCGGCATTTGTTGGTCAACGCTTACCTGGAACAGGCGGCACGGGACGCCAAAACCTTGGTCGGGAGTTTGACGCGGGCGTCAGATGCCAGCGCCAAGGCCTGGTTTGCGCAATTTGGTTCGGCCACGTCGGGGGCCATCACGCCGCACGACTTGCAGCGGGTC